>CANMHZ010000033.1 GCA_947497635.1 Helicobacteraceae bacterium
ATTCCCAAGCTGGAGCTTGGGAACGAGATGATATAGCTCAGTATCTAACGGTACTTCCTCCAAAAGAGTTATTGGAATCAAAACTACATCAAGCTTTAGAAAATGCACGAAAAAAATTTCCAATAAATGAATGAGATGATGAACCCCTACACCAACGAACTAAAAGCCTTAAAACGCTCAGGACGCTACCGTGAACGTCACGTTATAGATGAAAATCTGATCGATATGGCATCCAACGATTATTTAGGTTTGGCACATAACGAAGAGTTGCACGCAAAAGCGTGTGAGACATTAAAAAGCTACGGTTATCATGCCCCAAAATCCTCTATGCTTGTCAACGGCTATCACCCAATCCATCAAAACTTTGAGCATGCTTTATGTGAGGCGAACAGTTTTGAAGCGGGGATTGTGATGGGGAGCGGGTTTAATGCGAATATTGGGCTCATGGAAGCGTTGGTGCGTAAGGGCGATTTGTTGCTTATGGACGAAGAGTATCATGCAAGTGGTGTTTTAGGTGCGAAAATGGCTGAGGGACGGGTTGAATTCTTTCCCCATAATGACCCAATTGCACTTGAAAATGCTCTCCAAAATGCGAATGAGAAGCGAATTATCGTTGCTGTCGAGGGGATCTACTCCATGGGGGGCGATTTACTGTGCCGTGAGATTTTGGAGGTGTGTGAACGGTACGCAGTAATCATCATCTTGGATGAAGCCCACAGCAGTGGGGTGATCGGTGAGCGGTTGATGGGGATTCTGGATTATTATGCCATTGCCCCTACACCGCTCATGATAAAAATGGGGACATTGGGAAAAGCGTATGGGAGTTTCGGGGCGTATGTTCTCTCATCTACTCATATATCGGACTATCTTATCAACCGTGCTAAAAATGTTATTTATGCGACAGCTCCCTCTCTCTATGATACTGCATTAGCCCATCATTCACTGTTGTATATTCACGAAAATGCTACGCAGTTAAAAGAACAAATCCAAACACGTCAACGATGCATCAAAGAGATATTAGGGCTGGATGTCGGGGGATTGATCGTCCCTATCGAGATCGGAGATAATCGTGAAGTTATGGCGCTACAACAATCCCTCAAAGAGGAGCTAGGGGTGCATATTGGTTCCATCCGTCAACCGACGGTGAAAAAGGCGATACTGCGTCTCATCGCGAGAACGGACATACCGATAGAGACTTTAGAGAAGGTGTGTAAACGTTTTAGTCACATTAGGATAAAATAAGGGTGATGAAACCTATCCATATTGATCGGCTGAGAATTAATCATCTCAATAATGTATTGGTGGATGTGGCGTTTGAGATTCATACTTCTCTTGCTTTGGTGGGTCAAAGTGGAAGCGGTAAATCTCTCATTCTCAAAACACTATTAGGGCTTACGGATAGTGCTTTGGATGTGACGCTGGAAAAGCGGTGCAATTTTGAGTGGGTACGAGGGCAAAGTGTTGCTTTAGTGCCTCAAAATCCCTTTACGGCACTTTCACCGCTAACGAAAATCGCTAATCAAATGTTTTTGGAGCGTCAACGATGTGAAGAGATATTTGGATGGTTGGGATTGGATAGTGCACTCTTGAATCGCTATCCAAACGAACTTTCGGGTGGACAGTTGCAACGGGTTGTTGTTGCAATGGCATTGAGTTTTGAACCATCATTACTATTGTTGGATGAACCGACAACGGCATTGGATCCACACGCTAAAAAGGTAATGATAGAGTTGCTTCGAACCTTGCAAGCCAAGATGGGATTTTCACTTCTTTTTGTGACGCATGATATGGGTGTTGCAGCAAAAATGTGCGAAAATATCTGCGTCCTCAAAGAGGGGCGGATAGTGGAAGAGGGGAAGATGGTGAGCGTTTTGGGCAATCCTAAAAATGACTATACGCGTCAACTTATGGATGCTGATTTTAAAACAAGAAACTTTAGAGCTTAAAACGAGGACAAAAAATGAAGAAAAAATTGTGGATTTTAATGGGTCTCATTATACTGATACCTGTGGGCTATTTGGGGTACATTATTTACAGTTTTGAATATGAAACTCAACGGCTTATCAACTATAAACCTCGTTTAACGACTGAAGTTTATGATCGTAACGGGGAAAAAATTGCCAATCTTTTTAGCGATGAACACCGTTATTATGTCTCGTTTGAGAATATTCCTCCACGTCTTATTGAGGCGTTGCTAGCGATTGAGGATACGACTTTTTTTGAACACCATGGGGTAAATCCCGATGCAATTATGCGTGCCATCATCAAAGATGTATCGGCAGGAAAACTCAAAGAGGGGGCAAGTACGATTACGCAACAGCTTGTTAAAAATGCTCTTTTAACGAGAGATAAGAACTTTACCCGTAAATTTAAAGAGGTACTGTACTCTATACGTATCGAACAACAACTCACTAAAGAAGAAATTTTAGAGCGTTATTTGAATGAAATTTATTTGGGTCACGGTTATTATGGTGTCAAAACTGCTTCTGATGGATATTTTCATAAACCCCTCAAAGAGCTCACCCTCAAAGAGATGGCGATGTTGGTTGGCTTGCCAAAAGGGCCTAACTTTTATGCTCCGACAAAAAATTATGAGCTCTCTCTTGGACGTGCGAATCGTATTCTCGAACGGATGATGACATTGGGATGGATTGATCAAGAGACGTATGACAAAGCGACACAGGAACGTCCAAAAGTCTATAACGATACATTGACAAAAAATTCTGGTCCCTATATTATCGATGAAGTTATGCGTCAATTGGGGGATTCTTTCCCCGATATTCGTAGCGGTGGGTATAAAATCTACACGACTATTGATATGAGACTTCAAGAATCGGCTTATAAAGCTCTTCAATCGGGAAGGAACGATATTTTAAAACGGGCTGAGGAAGTAGGGGAGTTGGATGACACAATGAAAAGTCAGCTCAACGGTGCACTTATGAGTATGGATCCTAACACGGGGGAAGTATTGGCGATGGTTGGAGGGTATGACTATACGGCGAGTTCTTATAATCGTGTCACACAAGCGAAGCGTCAACCCGGTTCTGCATTTAAACCCTTTATCTATCAAGTAGCATTAGACAGTGGTATGTCGCCCGCTTCGTTGGTTCCCGATATTCCCCGTACGTATACGTATGAAGACAAGGGAGAGATGAAAGAATGGAAGCCCAAGAACTATAAAAACGATTACAAAGGGATGGTAACAATCCGTAATGCGCTTACGTATTCCCGTAACTTGGCAACGATTAATATGGTAAGTGATATGGGGTACGAGCGTATTGTTGAGGGATTACGTCGCTATGGAATTACTGAGCCACTCCCTCAGGGGCTTTCGATTGCTTTGGGAACGATGATGATTTCTCCTTATAATTTGGCGAAATATTACACGATGTTTGCGACGGGTGGAGTTCTTACCAATCCAATTTTGGTACGCCAAGTCATCACGCCCAAAGGGGAGACGTTCCGTTACGAAAACAAACGTCGCCAAGTCAATACAAAAGAGCAAACCTATCTTATGACATCGATACTTCAAGATGTTGTTGCTCATGGTACAGGAACCGCTGCACGAGTGGCAGGCGTCGAAGTCGCGGGTAAAACAGGGACGACCAATAAAAACGTGGATGCATGGTTTATCGGTTATACACCTGCTGTAGAAACAGTGGTTTGGTTTGGAAATGACAACAATACGCCGATGCGACACAGTGAAACAGGGGGTCGTGCTGCTGGGCAAGTATTCCGTTATTTCAATGAGGATATGATGAGGATTTATCCCAATACAAAACGCTATTTTGATCGTCCTGCAGGCGTTTATCGAGAGACAAGAAAAGTAGATGGGAATGCAACTGAAGAGTTTACCGATACGTCCGCTGCACCCGATGCTGCACAAGAACAAGCTCCCGTAACGGAAGAAAAATTAGTATTTTAAAAGAAGATCGTAGTGTATTCTCTCATAGTTTTTTATGAGAGAATATCGGGCTTACCAATATAATATCCTTGCGCGTAATCAATCCCTAACAACTTGCTCTTATTATAAATGTCTTCATTGCAGACGTATTCAGCAATAGTTTTAGCCCCAATTTTTTTACTAAAATCAACAATGGTTTCAACGACAATAGCGTGTCTCATATTCGTATCAATATTTCGAATGAGAGAACCATCTATTTTAATATAATCAATGTTGAGCTTAAGTATGTTTTCAAAGCTTGAATAACCTGAACCAAAATCATCAATCGCGATACGTCCACCAAGTGCTTTAACGTCTTCAATAAAAGAGGAAACAACTTCAAACTTCTCGATACCTTCAGACTCTAAAATTTCAAAGGTTACCCTATCTGCCGTTTTTGTCTCAACAATCGTCCGTAAGATAAAATCGACAATAGTATGATCGGTTATATCACTGCTGGAGAGATTAATTGAAAATTGCTCTGTCCGTTTTGAAAATATTTCACACGCTTGCCGTACCACTTCTCGTGTAATGGTAGGGTAATGTTTTGTTTTTTTAGCTAACTCTAAAAAGTCTAATGGCGAAATAACGTCATTATTTTCATCGATGATTCGAACTAATGTCTCGTATTTCTCTATTTTCCCATCACTAAAGGAGGCAATAGGTTGAAAATAGCAGACAATTTTAGAATTAATAATTGCTTGTTTAATGGTATTTGCCATATTGAGATTATGTTGAAAATGACTTCTTATTTTTTCATCTTCATTGTAAATCGCAATAGGCATTTTATTGGTTTTTGCTTGATGTATGGCTATATCAGCGGAGATTAAACTAGCATTTTCGCCATACGCCAAGCCGATTGAAAGTCTTAAATTTATGATTTGCGAATCAATGGAAAAATGTTCCTCTTCCACTTTTAGGATTATTTTTTCTAAAAGATTTTTGATTTCTGTAACGGAGAATCTTTGATCAAAAAGAAGAGCAAACTGATCTCCAGCAAGCCTGTAGGTAGGGTGGTAGGAATCTAAAAAACGTGAAAATTGGATAAGAATATTATCCCCCACAAGAATTCCAAAATAATCATTGATCTCTTTAAAATCATCAATGTCAATGATGGCAATAGCAATTATTTCAGGTAAATGAATATCTTCTTGAAGTTTATTTCGATTGGGTAAATTTGTCAGGGTATCGTTATAAAATTGTTCAAAGAGCTCTTGTGTTTGATTGGCAACTTTATCTTGCAGGTGAATATTGATCTCTTTTAATTCACTGGTTGCATCATTTATTTTTTGTTGTAAAATCGTATTATCTTTTCGAAAGAGATTTAATAAAAATAAAACAGGGCTAAGGGAGAGTAAAATCAACAATACTCGTAAGAGTTCTTCTATCGCGGCTTCTCGAGAGAGTGATTCTATGAGTTGGTAGTCTATATCAACACCAATGACGTAATCTTTATTATTGAGTGTTGTGTAGGGGACAAAAACACTTCGAAATGACCCCCATTCATCGTTCACCCACGGATCGAAGGTGACTCGTTTGGTTCGAAAAGCTTTTAATACATTTTCATTGGTATCGTAGGAATCATAATATCGGGTCAGTTTTTTACCCGTTCTGATCTCTTCATCCGTGGCACTGCTTGATATAAATCGCGTAATATTTTGATCTAAAACCATAATATAGATGTATTTTACTTCGGATGATTTCGCAAATGCAGAAAGGGATTTGATATTTTTCATATCTTCTTGAATAGATATAGAAGTAGCGTTTTTTGCTTTGTCTGTGAAGTCATTTCCCAAAATCATCTGAGAAGCTATAGCTGTGGATAGAAGTCTCTCATCAATATTTTTTAATATACGTTCTTTGTTACTACTGTAGCTCAAGAGAGAATAAATAAACATCACGATAAAAAAGAAAGTTACTGAAATGTAAATCTTATTTTGATAAATAATTTTTTTAAACATAGCTAACCTTTGAAGTTAATGATCGATAATTATACCTTCTATATTCATAGTTTGGACTATTTTTTTTTCGTAGCCTGTGACAAATAAAACCACACGCTTCCTCCGATAACGATTAGTGAAACAGGTGCCAGATATGGTTTATCCGAAATCATCTTGAAGCCCTCGACGATAGCTCCTCCGAAAAGATAACTTCCCCCTCCGACAACAATCGCCCAAATAAATGCTCCGAGTGCATTATAAAGGCTGAATTTCAAAAAATCGTATTTACTCAAGCCGACAGCGATGGGAATGAGGGTTTTGAGTCCGTAAAGAAACTTTTTAATGACGATAATCCATGCACCGCGACGTTTGAGGATAAGATGGGAAAAAGCAAGTTTACGTTTGTGTTTCGTGAAATACTCCATCATTTCACGCTTATGATAGCGCGCCATATAAAAGAGTAATCCATCTCCGATGAAGTTGGCGATAAACGCGATGCTAATCGAGAGGGTTAAATCCATCTTACCCATAAAACTAAGAACTCCTGCCCCGATAAGGGCGACCATCCCACCCCCAAGTGAGTAGAGAAATACGACAAGGTAGCCGTAGGTGGAGAGGTTATTTAACATGTCTTGCATTTATAATTTCCTTATTTTGGCTATCTCATCACGCAAACGTGCCGCTTCTTCAAACTCTAGCTTTTTCGCCGCTTCTTTCATCTTGAGACTCAACTCCTCGACCAATTTCTTCCGCTCGGCGGCGGGGAGTGTCTTCGCTTTTTTAGAGCGGTTGTAAAGGTCACCCACGTCCTCAACTTTGAGATTCTCATCAAGAGAGCGTTTGGTCGTTGTTGGGGTGATACCGTGTTCGCGATTGAACGCCTCTTGTTTTTCACGCCGTGCATCGGTTTTGGCAATGGCACGTTCCATGGAACCTGTAATTTTGTTTGCATAGAGGATGACCCGCCCGTGTTCATTACGTGCGGCACGTCCGATGGTTTGGATAAGGGCAGTTTCGGAACGTAAAAACCCCTCTTTGTCGGCATCAAGAATTGCTACCAAACTCACTTCGGGGAGATCAAGCCCCTCTCGTAGAAGATTGATCCCGATAAGAACATCAAAATCCCCAACACGAAGACCACGGATAATTTGGTTCCGCTCAATCGTATCAATCTCGGAGTGCATATACTGCACTTTTATCCCCAAATCGGCGAGATATTTGGTGAGGGCTTCCGCCATTTTTTTGGTCAATACCGTCACGAGAACCCGATCCCCTAACGCAACCGTTTTTTTAATCTCATCGTGTAAATCTTCGACCTGATTGGTAGAGGGTTTAATGAGGATAGGGGGGTCAAGCAATCCCGTAGGACGGATGATTTGTTGCGCCACGGTGGAGCTTAGTTCCAACTCTTGCATAGCAGGGGTTGCCGAGACAAAAAGATAATGGGGGGCTTTATGGAGATATTCATCGATCATAAGGGGGCGATTGTCCAACGCGCTTGGGAGTCTGAAACCGTAATCAACCAATACCTCTTTACGACTCCGATCTGCTGCAAACATCCCCCGAAATTGGGGGAGACTCACATGGGATTCATCGACGATAATAAGATACTTATCGTGATGGAGGGTGAAATAATCCAGTAGCGTATAGGGAGCTTCCCCCGCTTTTTTGTCCGTCAAGAGGCGTGAATAGTTTTCGATCCCTTTACACATCCCTGTCGCTTGCAACATCTCCAGATCAAACTCACATCGTTGTCGTAGACGTTGAGCTTCGACGATTTTTCCTTGCGCTTCAAGCTCCTGTAGGCGTTCCCCTAACTCATCTTCGATACGCTTGATAGCACGAGAGAGTTTCTCCGCTCCTACAGCAAATTGACTGGTGGCATAGATGGTAACGGTCTCTACTTTTTCGGTCACTGTGTTGCTCAGAGGTTCGAAAAAAATCATCCGCTCCACTTCATCCCCGAAAAATTCGATCCGCACCGCCTGATCCTGCCAATAAGGGGGATAAATGTCGATCACCTCTCCATTAACCCGAAAATGCCCCCCATCGAAATAGCTGTCGTTACGGGCATACCCCATCTCAACGAGACGCAACAGCAATTTCTTTTGGTTGATCTCATCCCCAACGGCGACGATTTGCACCATCTTCTCATACTCTTCAGGATCACCTAACCCGTAGTTAGCAGAGACGGAGGCAATAACGATCACATCATCGTAGCTAAGAAGATTGGCAGAAGCAGAGAGGCGTAACCGCTCTAGCTCCTCGTTAATAGAACTGTCTTTTTCGATGAACAAATCTTGACGGGGAATATACGCTTCAGGCTGATAATAATCATAGTAACTAACGAAGTACTCAACATGATTATCAGGGAAAAAGGAACGAAATTCACTGTAGAGTTGCGCCGCCAATGTTTTGTTATGGGTCATGATGATAGTGGGGAGCTGAACGCTTTCAATTACCTTTGCCATGGTAAAAGTCTTACCGCTACCCGTAACTCCCTCTAAGGCTACATAACGTTCCCCATTTTTGATACCATTAGTGAGTGCTTCAATAGCAACGGGCTGATCACCAGCGGCTTGATAGGGAGTATGAACTTTAAAAATTGGCAATGGGTGAACCCTAAATTGGTTTGGTCTAACTAGGCGCAATTATAGCGGAAATGCTGTTTTTTATAGGGGAGGGCTGCTTTACTAGCCTCACCCCACCCGTAACCCCACCTCTTCAGGAAACTGCATCGTTACACAGTGTAATGAGCCATGTTGACGGATAAGTACCGAACAGTCGATGGGGACAATAGTACGCCCACGAAACGCCCGTTCACAAATCGCAATCGCTTGGGCATCATGGGGATCGTTATAGACCGGGAGCAATACGGCATCATTGATAATGAGAAAGTTCGCATACGTCGCAGGGAGGCGTTCATCATCATAAAAATGGGGATTTGTCATCGGTAGGGCAATAAGTTTAAACGGCTCATCCTCCAAATTCCGCAACGCTTGCAACTCCTCTTCCATCTTTTTCAGCTCTTCATAATGCTCATCGTTGACATCATCGCATTTGACATACATGATCGTATTGGTGTCGATGAAACGGGCGAGGGTATCAATATGACTGTCCGTATCGTCTCCCGCCAAATAACCGTGATTGAGCCACAAAATCTGCTCCACTCCAAACTCTTTTTTGAGGAGTGTTTCGGTTTGCTCTTTGGAGAGATGAGGATTTCGATTTGGGTTGAGGAGACACTCGGCGGTGGTGAGAAGGGAACCCATGCCATTGGATTCTACCCCGCCCCCTTCCAAAATAAGATCAATTTTTTTCATAGGT
>CANMHZ010000034.1 GCA_947497635.1 Helicobacteraceae bacterium
GCACTCGAAAATGACTCCGAAACAAAAAAAGGGGACGTTGGAAAAAATTGTCGATGGGAGTGCTCGGATTATCGCAGGGCCACGCTCGGCACTTTTTTTGCCTATCGAAGATTTGGGGCTGATTGTTGTGGATGAGGAGCATGATGAGAGCTATAAATCTTCCTCCCGTCCCCGATATAATGCGCGAGATATGGCGATCTATACGGGGAAACTTTTAACAATTCCCGTTGTATTGGGGAGTGCTACCCCTAGTCTTTCTAGTTATGCCAAGATCCCTTATTTTCGTTTGCGTGGGGGGTATTACAGCTCCAAACGGACGTTTGTTTTTGAGCCTTCTATCGAGGCACTTACCCCTTTTATTGACGAGTCTATAGAAAATAATTTTAGAGGAGGGCATCAGGGAATCGTTTTTATCCCTACGCGTGCTAATTTTAAAACGATGCTATGCGATAGT
Source organism: Helicobacteraceae bacterium (assembly GCA_947497635.1). Taxonomy (GTDB): domain Bacteria; phylum Campylobacterota; class Campylobacteria; order Campylobacterales; family Sulfurimonadaceae; genus Sulfuricurvum. The sequence goes on from CANMHZ010000034.1 coordinate 455, forward strand.
TGCGGCTATGTCATCGAGTGTCCGTTTTGCAGTGTCGGGATGTCGTTGCATCGTAATTCTCGCGCCCTTAAATGTCATTATTGCAACTATACCGAAGTACTTCCCCGTCTTTGTCCGAAATGTCAAAGTGGACGATTAAGTACATCACGACTGGGGACAGCGGAAGCGGTGGAGCATTTTCAAAAGCGTTTTAGTGAACTGAAAATACAACAATTTGACCGCGATGTGATTACGACCCAAAACAAGCTCACCAAAGTGCTCAAAGCGTTTAATAATCGTGAAATTGATCTATTGGTAGGAACTCAAATGCTCTCAAAGGGGCATGATTATCACGATATTGCCCTTGCGGTGGTGATGGGGATTGATAATTTGCTGGGGCAAGGAGATTACCGTGCACGAGAGAAAGCCTTATCACTTCTCATCCAAATCGCAGGACGTAGCGGACGAAAAAATGATTCTACCGTGATCGTGCAGAGTTTTAATGAGCACTTTTTTCGGCGGTTTTTAGAGGATTATGAGATGTTTTTAAAAGAGGAGTTGACTATTCGCCAAGGGCACTATCCACCTTACAAAAAACTGGCCCGTTTGTTGTTTGCCCATAAAAATGGTATCAAAGCCAAAGGGGAGATGGAAAAAGCCCTCGAGATTCTGAAAACTCTCGCTATCGTAGAAATTATCGGTGCAGGTGTATCTCCTATTGAGAGAATTGCGGATAAATATCGATTTCAGATATTGCTACGAAGCGAACAAAGTACCGATTTGATTCGTGCCATAAAACGGGTTAAAACACCCCTGTGTGAAATCGATATGGATCCTATAGAGTTTACGTAATTCGTGATATAATCGTTTTATGAGTAAATTAGAAGTTATGAAAGAATATATTGGTGCCTTGAGAACTTATTTGGGAATCTTGGGTGCTATGTTACTTGGGCTTGGCGCGGGGCTGTCTAAGTTAGTGCTCGATAATGAAATAGGTGTCTTATTTTGGATAGGTTGTTTCTTGTCGATTGTATTTATGTTTTTATTTTACTTGGTCGCCAAAGCGATGCATAGAGATATAGAAAAATTGGAGGATTTATAAATGAGTATCGAACTTATTGCTATGGGTGTGTTAGCATTAGGATTAGCAGCAATTATGACATATGGGGTTTATGGCGTTATTAAAGAATGATAACACGCTACCCCACCAAAAAAATTTACGTCGGAAATGTTGCCATTGGCGGAGATGCCCCTATTTCTGTTCAGTCAATGACTTATTCACGCACTGCTGATGTTGCTGCAACGGTTGAGCAGATCAATCGTCTCCATTTTGCAGGGTGTGATATCGTTCGTGTGGCGGTTCCTGATGAGGAAGATGCACGTGCGCTTAAAGCGATCAAAGAACAAATCTCTCTCCCTCTCGTTGCTGATATCCATTTTAACTACAAACTTGCCCTTATCGCGGCGGAGGTGGTTGATTGTATCCGTTTTAACCCCGGAAATATCGGTGAAAAATCCCGTATACGGGAGATTGTCAAGGCGTGTCAAGAACGTCATATCCCTATTCGTATCGGTGTCAATGCGGGAAGTTTGGAAAAAGAGTTTGAACAGCGTTACGGTCAGTCGGCTGAGGGGATGGTGGCCTCGGCGGAGTACAATATCAAGTTTCTTGAAGATCTCGGATTTACCGATATTAAAGTCTCTCTCAAGGCTAGTGATGTCCAGCGTACCGTTGAAGCTTATCGGATGTTACGACCGAAAAATAATTATCCATTTCATTTGGGTGTGACGGAAGCAGGGACGATTTTTCATGCGACGATTAAAAGCGCTATCGGTCTTGGGGCACTGCTTCTTGATGGTATTGGTGATACGATGCGCATCTCTATTACGGGAGAGCTTGAAGAAGAGATCAAAGTGGGGCGTGCTATTCTCAAAGATAGTGGCGTAGCACGTGAGGGGGTGAATATCATCTCCTGTCCGACGTGCGGACGCATTGAAGCTGATTTGGTCACTGCCGTTGCGGTGATCGAAGAGCGGACGAAGCACATCAAAAAACCGCTTGATTTATCGGTAATGGGGTGTGTTGTCAATGCTATCGGGGAAGCAAAACACGCCGATGTGGCTATTGCGTATGGCAAAGGTTCAGGGCTTGTTATGGTGAGAGGTGAGGTAGTTGCACGTTTGAGTGAAGATGCTCTTGTGGATCGTTTTGTCGAAGAGGTTGAGAAAATGGCGGCAGTGGAAGATTAATGGAGGAATCGTTATACAATTTATCCTTTGAGCGTTCGGTTCTTAGTTCTATTATTTTTGACCCTGCTGAGTTTGATGAGTTTGAAGCCGTCCTCAATGCAGAAGATTTTTATCTCGCAGCTCACCAAGAAATTTACCGTGCTATGGTCTCTCTCTCACACCGAGATCTCCCTATTGATGAAGAGTTTATCAAAAAAGAGCTCAGTGGAAAGCAGAAGTTCGATGAGCGGGTATTGGTCGATATTCTCACCGCTAATCCTATCTCAAACACGACCGCCTACGTCCAAGAGATCAAAGACAAAGCAATTAAGCGCCATCTTCTTACCCTCACAACAGAGATCAAGCGGGTAACCCTCGAAGAGAATCTAAACGGCAGTGATGTTGTCGATTTGGTCGAAAAAAAGCTGTATGAGATTACCCAAAATTCCCAATCAAATGATTTTAAAGATGCTGTGAAAATTACCGATGACACGATGGCATACATCGAAGAGATGCGTGAGCGTGGTGATGCAGTTTTAGTCGGTGTTGATACGGGGTATGCCGAACTCAACAAAATGACGACAGGATTTGGTAAAGGGGATTTGGTTATCGTAGCCGCTCGTCCTGCGATGGGGAAAACAAGTTTTGCCCTCAATATGGTTCAAAATCTCATCGAAAAAGGGAAAGGGGTTGCGTTCTTCTCTCTGGAGATGCCAGCGGAACAACTGATGTTACGGCTTCTTAGTGTTCAAACCTCGATACAGCTACAACGGTTGCGTTTGGGAGATTTTAATCCTGAGGAGTACAAACGACTCAATGATGCGGTGGACAAGATGCGTCATTCCAAGCTCTTCGTCGATGATCACGGTTCGATTAATATCCATCAACTGCGCTCTAAACTTCGTAAGCTCAAAAGTCGTCATCCTGAAATAGAACTTGCCGTTATCGATTACCTCCAAATTATGAATGGTACGGGGGGGAAAGATCGTCACCTTGAGGTCAGTGAGATTTCACGGGGGTTGAAAATGCTTGCACGTGAGCTTGAAATTCCCATTGTTGCCCTTTCTCAGCTCAACCGTAGTCTTGAATCGCGCTCGGATAAGCGTCCGATGCTCAGTGATATTCGTGAGTCGGGTTCGATTGAGCAAGATGCCGATATTATCCTCTTTGTCTATCGTAATGATGTCTATCTCTACAAAGAGGAAAAAGAGCGGGAAAAAGAGGCAATTTCGGCAGGGAAAGAGTTTATCTCCAAGTACGTCGAAAAAGAGGAAGAAGAAGCGGAGATCATCATTGGTAAACAGCGTAATGGTCCAACGGGACACGTAAAACTTGTGTTTCAAAAGAAATTCACCCGTTTCGTCGATAAGCCAACGTTTGGAGCGGCACAGATTGTGTATGAGAGTATTGATATGAAAAGTGCCACGATGAATATGGATGACAGCATGAGTTCAGGGAACATCTCTATGCCGATTATTTAGGTTTATTCGTTCGTCTGCTCTCGTTCCCAAGCTCCAGCTTGGGAATGCAGACTTATAGCATATGCTTGAGTTGCAGTATACACTCCCAAGCTGGAGCTTGGGAGCGAGATAAAAAGGGCTTTGATGAGCAAACTCGAACGTATTGAGCTTTTTGATCGACGTAGCGGTTCTTTTTTTGTCCTATTTCTTCTCATTATCGCTTCTCTCTCCCTTGCCTACGAATATTTCCAATTTACCAAACTCAAAACTTTTGATGATCCTCTCGTACGTGTTGAAGTGGTGGCTCAAGAGATAAAACTTATTCGAGATAAACCAAAAACGTCGATGAAGTTGCAGTTGGAAAATGGCGCATTGTGTCGTTGTGTGATGAGCCCTTATTTACGTAATCTTCGTGGGCGTGAGCTGTTGGTGGAGCTTCAGGTGAAAAACGTTACTTTTTTGGATTTTCTCAAGGGGTTTCGTGCGAAGGGGGAGATTTATGAGGTCTATCCCCCTTTGAGTCTCAAAGAGAAGTGGTATCGTGCCATTGCTTCAGGACATGAGAATCAACGGATGAAAGAGCTTTACGGAGGATTGTTTGTGGCGACTCCTATGTCCCAAGATTTTCAGGAGCTTATTGGGGCGATGGGTCTTAGTCCTGCCCTCTCTATTAGTGGCTATCATTTCGGGATTTTGAGTATTATTGCCTATTTCTTATTTCGTCGTCCTTATCGTTGGTTACACAATCGCTACTTTCCCTATCGGCATGGAAATCGTGATCTCTCTTTGGTCGTTATCGGGCTTCTTTTTGCGTATTTGGTGATTTTGGAGTTTAATCCTGCGATGGTGCGCTCCTTTGGGATGATCATGGTGGGGTATTGGCTCTATGATCGGGGCGTTAAAATCATCTCGGTTCAAACCTTGCTTATTGCGGTGGGGCTTCTTCTTGCTTTTTTTCCACGCTTATTTTTCTCTTTATCATTTTGGTTCTCGACGTTTGGGGTGCTTTCTATCTTTGTTTTCGTTCGTTATTATGGAGAGTGGAAGCCATGGCAAATATTTTTGGCATTAAATTTTTGGTGTTACGGGGCGATGCTTCCTATTTCATTGGCAATTTTTGGGACATTTGGGTGGTGGCATATTGGTTCTATCCCCCTCTCGCTACTTTTTAATATTTATTATCCTACGGTACTCGCACTTCATTTTTTCACACCGTGGGGGGATCTTTTTGACCCCTATTTATTGAAGATGTTTGAGATGGGGGATATTCATCGTGTATTTATCCCAATATGGATGGGAATTGCCAGCGTCGTTTTGGCGATGATGGCTATGCGGTGGCAATGGGCATTTTGGAGTTTAGGCGCTCTTGGAATCTGTACGTTGTTGAGCGCTGTGTATCAAATAGCATAGTTTCATCCCATAAATGACGATAATCCACGAAACATAAATCCATAAAAAGAAAAAGATAAGGGCAGAGAATGAGCCGTACATTGTGGCATATGTTTTGTTATAAAAGACATATTGGACAAAACTGTTCTTTGCCACGCCCCACACCAAAGCAACAACAAACGAACTGATTGCTGCTGCTTTGGGGGAGACATTGGCATTGACGGCAATTTTGTAGATCAAGAAGAAAATCCCCCAAAGAAGTAAAAAGGGGAAGATAGAGAGGGCGTTTAGGGCAAATCCTGTGATATTGGTTTGGAGATATGCTTTGAGACTCATAGAAGCGATAAGGACGATAGGAGTGAGGGTAATAAGCGTCCAATAGGTGGTAATAGAGTCCCAAATTCCACGTTTGGATGTTTTGAATATTTTTTGGACGATGTATTCGAAGTTTTGAAAGAAGAGCAACGAGGAGACAATCATTGTACTAAATCCGATGGCTCCGAGTTTCACCGAATTTTTGGAGAAAGACTCGAAATACTCCGCAATTGCTGCCGTTTGAACGGGCATAATATTATCAAAAATAAAAAGTTGAATCTTCGTATATTGTGCTTCAAAAACAGGAACGTTGGCGATAAGACTGAGTGATATAATGAGCAATGGTACGACAGTAAAAATCGTATAAAAGCTGAGGCTAGAGGCATAAACCGTAATATCTTGATCAAACATCATCAAGACAAAACGCTTTCCCTTTTGCCAAATCACTTTTAATTTTTTCAATTAGACGAGTCCCATTTTGGCAGGATTGAGGATATTGTTAGGATCGAATGCCCGTTTGATCGATTGGAACAATGCCATCTCCTCGGGGGTAAATGCCATCGACATATAGGGAGCTTTTGCCAATCCTATACCGTGCTCACCGCTGAGGGTTCCTCCTAGATCAATGGTCGCTTGGAAGACTTCACGAATCGCTTCATAGCCGATTTTGACTTGTTCGGGGTCTTTGCCATCGACCATAACATTGGTGTGGACATTTCCATCTCCTGTATGACCGAAGCAGGGGATGTTGATATTGTATTTTAGGGCAATGGCATTAAATTTTGCTAACAGTTCAGGCAATGCCGACCGAGGAACGGTAACATCTTCATTGATTTTTTTGGAACCATAGACAGAGAGAGATTGGCTTGCATTACGTCGCGCAAACCATAAATCAGCCGCCTCTTGTTTGTTCTGAGCGATTCTAAAATCACTGCACCCATTTTCACCGAATACTTTTGCGATAATGTCCAATTGGAAATCCAAATCATCTTCAAGATTTCCATCAACATCGGTGACGAGAATTGCCCCTGCTTCGATGGGCAATCCCTTGTGATACACTTGCTCAACGGCACGGATAGTGAGATTATCCAAAAATTCCATGGCAACAGGGGTGACACCACTTGCCATTGTTTTGTAGACGGCTTCCATAGCGACGCTTACGGTTGGGAAAATTCCCATGGCAGTTTTGGTCATTTTTGGCTTCGAGAGGAGTTTTAGGGTCACTTCTGTTGTAACGGCAAGAGTTCCCTCAGAAGCGATAAGAATTCCTGTAATGTTATATCCTGCCACGTCTTTAATCGTCCGTTTACCCGCTTTGATAATATCACCATTGGGGAGGACGGCACGCATTGCCATGACATAATCTTTGGTAATGCCGTATTTCGCCGCGCGCATACCGCCCGCATTTTCGTTGACATTACCACCGATGGTAGAATACTCTTGGCTTGCAGGATCGGGGGGATAAAATAAGCCTACCTCTTCTACCGCCTTTTGGAGTTCCATATTGACGACTCCGGGTTGGACGATGGCGACCATATTTTGCATATCGATTTCTAAGATTTTGTTCATGTGTTTTTCAAATGCCAAAACAATGCCGCCACTGCTAGGGAGTGCTCCCCCCGTAAATCCGCTTCCTGCTCCACGAGGGACAATGACGATACGGTGCTCATTACAATATTTCAAAATATCGCTCACGTCTTGCTCGTGACGGGGGAACAAAACGGCATCGGGCTGAAATTTCTCACGGGTTGCATCATAACTGTAGGCGATGAGGTGCGCTTTATCATTGTAAAGATTTTCTTTTCCTACTAAAGCGGTAAAAAAATCAAGGGCTGATGAGGGTAACATTAATGTTCCTTTACTTCAAAATGACGCAATAGTGCGCTTTTTTCACCAAATTTAGCTTTGAAAAGTTCATATAACTCTTTATTTTTTGGGTTATTTAAAGCAATTTGTTCCAAATAATAAGGTTCATAGCTCTTTAGTTTCGAACTTCCCTCTCCCCACCAAGCACCGCGAATGGTTGCAACACGAGTGAAAAATGGGGTTATAGTAACATTATTTTCTGGAACAGACGGCGCTATTTCAAGGAGGGCAAAATTCTTGCAATCAAGGGTGAAGAGGGTGTCACTGCTTTGAATTGTGAGAATTCCAATCGAGTTGGAGGTACAAAAATTATGAAAATCTTTTACCAATGGAGTTGGGTGTCCCTCGTAAGAGAGATAGGTAGCATAAAGGTCAGGATGAATCCATTCGATAGAAGGGAGACTCTTAGCAATTTTTGTATACGTATCATCATTGGGTGCGATGAGTAATCCACGGGTATAATCGTATGCAATCACCACTTCATCGGATATTTTTGGAGTCCATTTCCCACTGGGGAGAGTGTTTTGTTTCACTCCATCGTACTGACTGAAAGAGAGAGTTGCTCGGTGTGTTGAGGGGTTGACTTCTTCAACACGGGCGTTTGCTATGATAGAGCTATGCGTAGCATCAAAATGGCGAACCACAAAGCCACTCATCCCCTCTTTTACTTGGGGAGCATCTATTGTCCCACGTTCCCCTTGCAAATCAAGTAGCGGGGAAGAGATAGGGGATGCTTCAAGCGCCGCTATACAGATGAGAGAAAAAAACCAAATGCGCATCATGGTAACCTTTGTCAAACGAAATAAGGTCAATTATAGCAAATAGAGACTTTGTAAACAGTTTTTTTGATATTATTTAAGACTCTTTTTAGAAGAAATGAGTGCTTAAGGATAGGAATGGGTCGATTAATTTGGTTGCTGTTGTTGCCCATTTTTTTATTTGCATCGCACGTTCAACCTTTTAAATGGAAGGATGGAGAAAGTTTTCTTACCTTTTTAGAACGTTCAAAACTCCCCCTTTCTCTCTATTATGATTTAGATGATGACGATCAAAAGTTGACTGAAGATATTCCTTATAATGCGAACTGTCAGATGCTTGTGAGTTCCAAAAAAACGATTGATCAAATTCTTATTCCTATCAATGATGAACTTCAAATACAAATTTATTTTACTCCCAAAAAACGATACGCCATGCAGGTGATTCCCATCGTGAGTGAAACCTATAAAGAGGTTCTTTATACCGAAATTACAACAGCTCCGTACGATGATATTCTTCACTCTACTGGGTCTAAGAATTTAGCTTCTACTTTTGTCCGTATGTTCAAAGGGAAAGTGAATTTTAAAAAAGATCTAAAAAGCGGTGATCCTCTGGTGATTGTGTACGATCAGCAATACCGTTTGGGAAAACCATTTTCGATGCCTGAAGTCTCGGGGGCA
>CANMHZ010000035.1 GCA_947497635.1 Helicobacteraceae bacterium
GGGTATATCCTCGACACCATCATGGGATTTATCGCCGATCATTTTGATTATCGCAAGCGAGGTCGCGTATGAATGCAAAACCCTTTTTAAATATTGATCATGTCGATAAAATATTTCCGCTTGGAAAAGGTAAAGAGTACGTCGCATTACGAGATGTAAAACTGGAAATCCGTGAAAATGAGATTGTCTCCATCATCGGTCACTCCGGATGCGGTAAATCGACGATTCTCAACCTCATAGCAGGTTTGGATACGATCAGCAACGGTGTCATCTTGCTCGAAGACCGAGAGATCAATGCCCCCGGACCTGAGCGCGCGGTGGTGTTTCAAAACCATTCCCTGTTACCATGGTTAACCGTCTATCAAAACATCGAGATGGCGGTCAAAAAAGTAAGAGATGATCTTCACCCCAAAGAAGTACGTGACCATGTGATGCGCTACATCGATCTCGTCAATCTTGATCATGCCAAAGACAAATATCCGGCAGAAATCAGCGGAGGGATGAAGCAGCGTGTCGGAATCGCACGAGCCCTCTCCATCGAGCCAAAAGTACTGTTGATGGATGAGCCGTTTGGAGCACTCGACTCACTGACCCGTGCCAACTTGCAGGATCATTTGATGCGTATACAGATGCAAACGGGAAATACCGTCATCATCATTACCCATGATGTGGATGAAGCAGTCTTACTCAGCGACCGCGTCATCATGATGACCAATGGACCGGAGGCTACTATCGGCGAGATATTGGAAGTGAACCTTCCCCGTCCACGAGAGCGTCTGGCGTTACAACACAACGAAGAGTATCTAAGGTGTCGTGGAGCTATTGTTGAGTTTCTTTACTCTAAATTTGCGAAGCATGACGATTAAAAAAGACTCAAACTTGATTCTAAGTTTCTGCTTCTCTTACCCCTCACGGGTGAAGAACTCCCGACATATTGCGATGATCTTCTCTTGACGCTCTTTCCCTATCGGCTCATTTTGACGAATAGCGTGTACTTTATCAATCAATTCAGATATTTTATCGGGGATAAGGGACGTTAAATATTTTCGCAACGCCGAACTCACTGCAGGGGCACGTCCAGAAGTATTGATCCCCACACATAAATCTCCCTCCACAATAAGAGCAGGAAAAATAAAACTACACAAAGCGGGGGAATCAACGCAATTAACCGGAATCTTCATCGCCCTACACGTGTCATATATTTTTTCTTGCTCCCCATAATCATCCAACGCACCAATGACAATAAAACGCTCCTCTAAATCCTCCATAACGTATGGACGCTCTATTACACTCATAGTATGCTCCTTAGCAAGCGTCAAAATCTCTTCATGAATCACAGGGGAAATTACTGTGAGATGGGGATTGAATTTCATCAACTGCTCTATTTTGCGTAATGCCACCTCCCCTGCACCGATCACTAAAATGTTTTTATGGTTTATATCAACAAACATGGGGAAAAGTGCCATAAATCATCCTTTTTATAATAATCATATCACTGATTAAAAAATAATCAATAATTTGTTTTTCTAGTAGCCATTTTACCCTATCATTCTTAAAGACAAAAAAGTCCTAATAGAAGGAATATAGTTATGAACGGAAAACTTTATCTTATCGGCTGCGGTCCGGGTGATGCGGATTTGCTTACACTCAAAGCCCTAAAAGCCATTGAAAAACTCGATATTGCCCTCATTGATCATCTCCTCACCCAAGAGATCATCGACCTCATCCCCTCACGTACCCAAGTCATATTTGTCGGTAAAGAGAAAGGAAAACACAGCTTCCCCCAAGATCAGATCAACACAATGATAACCGAATACGCCCACCAAGGATATACCGTCGGACGACTTAAATGCGGTGATCCCTATATCTTCGGACGCGGAACAGAAGAGGCAATTTACGCCACGAAGAATGCCATTGAGACGGAAGTGATTCCGGGAATATCTTCGGCATTTTCAGCCCCTCTCTCTGTGGGCATCGCCCCCACAGCACGTGGTGTTAGTTCTGGGGTATCCATCGTATCAGCACACCTTTGCGGAGATCGTGTCAATCTCTCATGGATTCCGATGTTAGGGGTCAAAGATCACACCACAGTCGTTTTGATGGGACTTAGCCGTACCCGCCAAATCGTGAAAGAGGCACTCGATAGGGGGATTGACCCGACATTGCCCGTTGCTATCGTCTCAAACGCGACAACCGCCATCCAAAGCTCCATTATTACTACCCTTAGTGAACTTGTCACGGTTGCAAAAGGGGCTCCTAAACCTGCCATTTTGGTATTTGGTGACGTTGTCAATCTCTCTCTCACCCTCCCCCACTACCAATATGAACCCAAGGAGCTCTCTTATGCTATCTCTCAAGCAAGCTAATGAAGCCCGCAGTGCCAAACGGCACAAAACGGAAACAATAAAAGATACTTTCGATGCTACCCAAGCGTGGGAACGTCTCATCAGCTATTCCAAAACAGGATACAGTTCTATTACCGAAGAGGATAAAGACTTTGTCTTAAAAAGTTTCGGGGTATTCGACCGCCCTGCCACCCCAGAGAAGTTTATGATTCGTGTCCGTATCGCAGGAGGGGCGTTGAGCGTCGAACAAGCACTGGTATTAGCCGATGTTGCAAAGCGTTTCGGAGAAGATTATATTGATCTAACGACCCGTCAGCAGGTGGAGTTACGTTATCTTTGTATTGAAGAGCTCCCTGAAGCACTTGCACTTTTAGAGAGTGTCGGACTCACCAGTTACCAAACAGGGGTGGATAATTTTCGCAATATTCTCCTCGACCCCCTCGATGGTTTGGCAGAAGACAACCTCCTCTCATGTCAAAATATCATGGAAGAGATACAAGCACTTTTTTTGAAAAAACAAGAGTGGATTACGACGCTTCCGCGTAAGTTTAATATTGGGATCAACGGCTCACGCTCCAACCGATGCAATATTTTCGGACAAGATTTCGCCCTCTCCCTCGCACAAAAAGAGGGCGTTTATGGATTTAACCTCTATTTAGGGGGACGAGTAGGCTCTTTGGCGCAAAATGCCGATATATTCGTACTGCCCGATGAAGCATTGGAAATATTTACAGCCGTCGTCAACCTCTTCAAAATCTATGGTTTCCGTGATAATCGGAATAAAAACCGTCTAAAATTTCTCATCGAAGCCGTAGGGATAGTTGAATTTCGTAGCGCAATCATTGAGTATATGGGTCATCCAATGGCGCGTGCAGGGGAAAATATCACCTCGATTGAGGGGGGAGACCATTATGGGAAAATCACCCTAACCAATGGTACTATTGCCCTATACGTAGCTGTTCCATCAGGAATTTTTAGTGGCACAGCATTGCATCAAGCAGCAAAGATTGCCCAAGAACAAAACGGTGCCATTCGCCTCACGATAGAACAAAATTTGATTATTACGGGCATTCGTGACGAACCAAGTGCACTAGCCTCACCATTGTTTACGAAATACCCAAACCGCCCCTCTCCCTATATGGCGAACCTCATCGGTTGCGCAGGAAGTGAACACTGCCCTTTTGGTGTTATCCCCGGAAAACCCGATGCCCTTGCCATGAGTGAATACCTTTCGCGTGAAGTGCCAATAGAAGATGCCAAAGTACGTCTTTATTGGTCAGCGTGTATCAAAGGATGCGGTATTCACGGGGTGGGCGATTTAGGGTTTGTCGGATGCAAAGTACCTCGTGAGGGAAAAACTGTTTTGGGAGTTGATATTTTCATCGGGGGGAATCTCAGCGGTGAAGAGGGAAAATTACTGCTAAAAGGGGTCGTATTGGAAGAAGCACGCGAATACGTTGCCGAACTAATGATGCTCTACCGTGACAATCGTATCCCTCATGAGAGTTTAGAGCAATTTATCCAACGACTTCGAGTGCGCTATGAGATAGGAGAGATTGCCGAAATTATCCGAAATAATCATACGGTTCGCCGTGCGAATGGGACGCAATACAGAACATTTGAGATGGAGAGTGCATGAATCAGACCGTTGAAACAGGATGCCCCTTTTGCGGAACGGGGTGCGCCCTCAGTATCGAATGCAAAGAGGGAGCCTATAAAGTAAAAGGGGACAAATCCAACCCATCCACTCAAGGAGATCTCTGTTTCAAACCGATCCAAATGGCAAAAGCTCTTGACGCGAATCGATTGACAACGCCCCTTTATCGTCGTGATAAAAAGGAACCGTTTCACGAAATTTCGTGGGAGGATGCACTTGCTATCCTTGCCAAAAATATTTCATCCCTCCCCAAAGAAGCTCTCTACTTTTACCTCTCAGGACAACTCCTCACAGAAGAGAGCTACCTCTTTACGAAACTAATAAAAGGACATTTAGGAACCAACAATGTCGATGCCAACTCCCGCCTTTGTATGGCAACCGCCGTTGTTGCCCATAAAATGGTTTTCGGAAGCGATGGGGCTATTGGCAATTACGCCGATATCGACGATGCCCAAGTGATCCTCATCAGCGGTTCGAACCCTGCATGGGCACACCCCGTCCTCTTTCGTCGTATTCTCGCTCGCAAAAAAGCCCACCCTAAAACGCAAATCATCGTTATTGATCCGATCTATACCGAAACGGCGCAAAAAAGCGATCTTTGGTTGGGACTCTCCAGTGGAAGTGACACGATGCTTTATAATGCCATTTTAGGGGAACTCTATCGCCAAGGTAAATGTGATCTGAAATTTATCGACAGAGCAACCGAAGGATTCGAACAAACTCTCAATGGCGCGATTAACACCCCTTTTGAGAAGGCTATCGCATCCTGCGAACTTTCGATGGACGATGCAAACCGCTTGGTTGAACTTTTTGCATCGAATCAGAAAATTATCGGGCTGTGGTGTCAGGGACTCAACCAAGCCGCGGATGGAGTAATGCGCAACCTCGGATTTATCAACCTCTTTTTAGCCACGGGACGGGTCAATAAAGAAAAGGGGCTCCCCCTCTCTCTCACAGGTCAACCCAACGCCATGGGGGGACGAGAAGTGGGGTATCTCTCCAACGGCTTGCCAGGATACCGTGATGTTCGTGATTCTAGTGATAGAGAAGTATGCGAAAAACACTGGAATCTTCTGAAAAATAGTATTTCTCCCTCGGTAGGGATAACGATCACCGATGCTATTGATAAAATTTCGACCAATGATATTCGCTTTTTATGGGTTACTTGCACGAATCCACTACTCACCCTCCCCGATGTTGAAAAAACACACCAAGCTTTAATAAGTGATGATCTCTTTTTAGTTGTCCAAGATTGTGTCCTCAGTCAAACTGCCCAACTTGCCAATCTCGTATTGCCTACGGCATCATGGGGAGAAAAAGAGGGAAGTATGACCAATTCGGAGCGTTTCATCAAGCGTGTCCACCCGTTTAAATCTCCCCCCGATGGAGCCAAAAGTGACAGTGATATCGTCTGCTCCGTTGCCAAAGAGCTTGGATTTACTGGCTTTGATTTTACTGATACAAAAGAAATTTATGATGAATATAAAATGCTTACAAAAGGGAGGATGTGCGATCAAAGCAATCAAGAGTACACTACTTTATCGTACCAATGGGGGGGAGAACGGCTCTACAGCAATGAAGTTTTCGCCACTGCTTCACGCAAAGCCCAATTCCACCCCATCATCTCTTCCTCGCCCATCTTAAACATCAATGAGTTTGTTTTGATTACAGGACGGACAAAAAAACAGTGGCATACAATGACCCGAACAGGGGAAGTGGCAGAACTGCTCAAAGATGAAAAAGAGCCATATCTTCTAATCAACCGTTCTGAAGCAACAGCAATGGGGATGAATGAGGGAGATATTACCATTATTTCTAACGATCTTGGCTCTCTCGAACTTCCACTTCGTTTTGGAACATTGGCTCCTCATCATCTCTTTGCCCCCTTTGGTTATCCCCAAACACCGATCAATAAGCTCATCCCCGTAATCAATGACCCTTTTTCATTTCAAAGTGCTCTCAAATCAGCGCGGGTAACAGTACAAATAAAAGCATTTAAAAAACAACACCCATCTTGTTCAGAATCAATAAATTAGTAGCCAAATCCTTATACTTGTCTCCTCCGATAGAAACCTATAATTTTAGTAAATGGTATAACTTGCTAAAATAACAAAAAAATTGGAGCTTGTTATATGTTTACTGGTATTTTTTATTTGGGTATTCCCATTATATTGGTTCTTTTAATTGCTTATTCCAAAGGGTTGATATTCGCCAACTTCAAATCGATCACCCCCGCACAAGCATCGGAGCTTTTAAAAAACAGCAAAGAGGTTTTTCTCTTAGATGTTCGAACGGCTGCAGAGTTTTCTCAAGAACGAATTAAAGGGGCTACTCTCATCCCCCTACACGATTTATCCCTAAGTCTTTCGAAGCTTAATAACGTGAAAAATAAAAAGGTGATTGTGTATTGCCGCAGTGGGAATAGAAGTGTTAGCGCCTCACGTATCCTTGCGAAAAACGGCTTTATCCCTCTCAATCTTAAAGGGGGAATCGGGTTATGGCAGCATGAAGGATTAAGTGTTATTCGATGATGAATACGGAACCTTTCACCTTTCACATCGACCCTACACCAACTCTACCGACACGTCAATGTCGCTTCATAGCACGTCTCTTCGGATGGGCTTTAAGCTATGGCAATTACGCCGTTGCCCTACTCGTATGGTGGGTGAGCGACTGGTTTATCGCCATTGGAGCCTTATTGCTCGGATTTATCGTTTTCGGAATCCTCCGATCCAAACTCCACAACGACTCTATCCCCCCAGCCCAACGTGAATACCCCTATGATGATTATGCCATTGCGACATGGTACATGTCACGCAATCACTGCTTTACTTTCCCAGAAAAAGAAAATCATAGTCTATGAAATCCCACCTAATCACCAAAACTGTAGCCATATTGTGCTACAATATATAAAAATATAAAGGCAATACTATGGCGATGGAAGCAACGATTAGAGCTCGATGCGACGCAGATTTAAAGAATGCGGCAGAAGCGATATTTAAAGAACTCGGTATCTCTACCTCTCAAGCGATTAATATGTTTTTAGCTAAAGTTAAAAGAGAAAAAGGTATCCCTTTTGAACTAAAAATTCCTAATGAACTAACGGCGAATGCAATGGAAGAAGCTCGAAGAGGGATTAATATGGAATCCATTACGTTAGATGAGCTGAAGGGTGAATTTGAAAGTATGAGACATGCTAAGCGTTGAGCGACATAAGCAATTTATAAAAGATAGTGCGAGTGTTAAATTAAGCGAAAAGCATTTTTCAAAATTTGTCGTTTATTTAGCTAAACTAATACAAAACGAATCTTTACCTGCAGAAGCACACAACCATGAGCTCGATGGAGATTGGAAAGGTTTTTTGGAATTTCATATTAGTGGTGATTTACTGATAATTTATAGAATTGATGGTGAGATTCTTAAGCTTATTCGGATGGGATCACATTCTCAATTGTTTGGGTGATGAGAAAGCGAGAGGATAATATATCCCTCGTTCCCAAACTCCAGAGACTGAGAATGAACTTCTGTCTCACCCGTAGAATATACTTGGTATTTCTCTTCATAAAACCAAAGATAATCAATATTTTAAAAAAGTAGCCCAATAGGTGTTGCACTTATAACTTGAATTGGCGTCTTAAATCATCGTACCAATAAAGATTAAGTCCAGTAAAGCTACAATCTTTACAAAATAACAAAAACATCTTTTGAGTTGTTAAATAAAATTATAGGTTTAAATCATGAGTCTCAAATGTGAAAAATGCGGAGCTGAAAACGAAAGCGGTGCAAAGTTTTGTAAGAATTGCGGAACTGCTTTAGAAATTGCTCCACAAGAGACAGTAAGTGTTACGAATGGCAATTCAACCATGCAAACAGTGAAAAAGATTGTAGTTTGGATAGCTGCAATCATTATAGGAATTATTCTCATATCGGTTTTGGTTGATTACATACAAGTTCAAAAAAGAGAAGCAAAAATAACTGAATTACGCAATAAATGCGCTAATAACGATGCGAAAGCATGTTATGAGCTAGGCACTACTTTTTATGATGATGAAGGAAAGGAAGCCTTGGCGAAGGGATGTCAACTTGGTAATAAAGATGCTTGTCGTGCAGGCGGCTATTATGAACGAGGATGTGAGCTTAAGGATGGGGAGAGCTGTTATAAGCTTGCTCATTATGGAGAACTAAATCCCAAATTGATGGGATGTCGGTTTTCTACTGATAGGGATGATTGTCCAAACATATTAAAGAAACGATCAGAATATGAAAAAAAATATTTTAATTTAGCTTGTCAATATGGCTATTCACAAGGTTGTATGGCACAATGACATTTCAAAAATCAAACTGGAAAATTATACTGATCTATCAGATAAAGACGTTGCTCCTGCTACAGATGCTCCCCCAGCTAGTGAGATTTTGTAAATGGAAATAAGTATTCCACTAATAATTCAATAGTTGTGTTTAGGAATAATATATGGAATTAGTCTATTTATGGGTTGAGGATTATAAAAATATAAAAAATCAAGGATTTAATTTTTCACCTAGGTTTGAGTGTAATTATGACGGCGAAAATTTAACGATTACATCCAAAGAACATATAGAAAACTTTTTTGGTAAAAACATAAATATTACGGCGATTGTGGGAGAAAATGGAAGTGGTAAGAGTAGTATAATTGACATTATACAAGAGTGTATAGAAGATAATTTATATACTAAATATATTTTAGTATATGCAGGGAGTAACAATGAATTAAAATATCTCTCCAAGAATGTAATATTAGCTGATTTACCACAAGGTAATTCTAAAGAACTTGCGCAAAATACTTTTATATATAATAAAGGTAATCATATATCTCATCCATTTAGAAATTATAGATTAATTGAAATAGATAAAAAAACTATAGTTAATATATTAGCTACTAAGTGTGATAATCCAACATTCAAAATATCAACTTTTATGTATTTACCGATAGAAATAGAAATAAAATCAAAAGATTCAGAAAGATTAATAGAGGACACTATTAATTTCTTTAAGCCATTAGATAGAGAAAAAATAAAACTAAT
>CANMHZ010000036.1 GCA_947497635.1 Helicobacteraceae bacterium
ATGGGAGAAAATCTCGTGCGTAATCAGGACGTTGTAAATAAATCGGACGTCCACCACCAGATAAATTTTGTAAAACCGCCATCGGAGAAGCACTAATAAGTATGTCGGTGTGGCGAATTACCGTATCGTACTCTTCACTCTCATGGATCGAAGTAAAACTCTTTTGAAGTGCGTTCTCATATCCCATAAAATGGTAATAGCCCATCAACAGCTCCATATTATAAGAGGCAAACATTTCTTGATTCTTTTCCAAATCTTTTTCATAATCGTCATCACCGAAGAAAAGTGCCATAGGAATTGTTTTAGGGAGCTGTTCGTGATAACGTTCATGCACGACTACCCCCGTTGCAATTTTTTCACCCGATAAACAGGGAGAGATCAAAAACTCTTTTGCATGTTTTATATCATTTGGATTATCGCTAATACGGATAAAGGTTGAGAAAAACAGGGTCATATCGTCCAATAGGGTTGGATTGATCTCTTCAGAATCAAAAATGATTTTATCGCCGTGTTGAGCGATTTGAGGAATATTTCGGACTAAATCCACCCCAACTGCACGTTTGATACCGTATGCTTTTGCTTCACTGGCAATGCGAAAATCGGAGCATAAGAGGGTAATGTCAAGATCTTGAAGTTCATTCAAAATTGCTACTGCGCGATGAAAACGGTCAAGCCCGATACGATGTCCTGTGTGGACGTAATAAAAAAAGCGCATAAAAATCCTTAAGCAAAATTATAGTGAGGAGAAGTTTACTAAGCTTAAACCAAAGTGTTGATTAAGCGGTATAATTCGAGTAAAACAAGGGCGTGAATATGATACAAAAAATAATTTTAGTCGTGTTATGTATGAGTTTAGCAGGTGCTTCTGAGCTTTCTCAATTGGATACTTTTCGCTCCAAGCTCTTAACTTCTGCGGTAGCGTTTTATTTTAATGCCAAAGGGTATGGGAAAATAGAGAATATCACCGTTGATACAACGAAAAAGAACCTTAATTTTCTTTTAGTTCCTGAGGGAGAGACCCAAAAGCTTTCGGTGATGATTGGACAATATCAGATCAAGACGGTAGATAAAGAAGAAGTATTGGTACTTCAAGATGTTCAAACCAATCGTGTGTGGCTCAATCGTATTTTCGCCGATCACATGAAAGAGGGAATTAAGATACCCCTTAAAGGGGTTACTAGGGGAGCCGGGGCACTGTTGTTGAATTTATGAGATTAAAAGGTCGGCGTATTCACCATCCATAGGGAGAAAACATCAAGATAATCCCAAAATGACTGAATGTATTCAGGATTAATCCCTTCTGCTTCAAGTGCTGGAAGTAATACAGCGTAAAATTCTAGCCATCGACGGCGACCGTGCTCATCAATACGAAAAGGGGCATGTCGTCCTACCATTCGAGGTTCTCCCCGTGATTGGGCAAAATAGGCAGGTCCGCCGCAAATTTGGATCAAAAAATCGGCAGCATGTTTTTTGGCTGTCGAAAAATCTTCTTCATCATTGACGGGAAATAAAAAGGCGATGTCGCTTGTTCGGATCATCTCATAATGATCATCAACCAGTTTACGAAAACGCTCTTCCCCCACTTGAAAGAAAAATCCTGGGTGGGGCTTGGTAACAGGGGGGCGTACCCCAAGGACTCCGTCGGTAATCGTTAAATTCATTGTGCATCCTATCGTGTAATCTTGAGAGCTATTCTAAAGAGATAACAAAAAGAAACTCCTTAAATGTGGTATCATCTATCTCTTTTTAGGTGAGGGTTTGTATAATTGAAACATAATTAGCGTGGAGAGACGAATATGAGAGCAAATATTTGGATGGGATCGAATGAGGTTGAGGCACAAACGTATACAAAACGGTTGAGTCCGTATGATGGACGCATTGCTTCAATGGCTGCCATCTGTAGTGGTGAGGATGCTGAGAGAGCATTACAAATCGCTCAAAGTGCCTCAAAAATTGCCAAAAAAACGCCACTGCATCAACGGTGTTCGTGGCTGTTGGATGTAGCCGAAAGATTACGAGAAGAGCGTGAATCGTTTGCAAAGGTGCTATGTGATGAGGTTGGTAAGCCGATTACATACGCTCGTATAGAGGTTGATCGCTGTATTGAGACGATTATTCTCTCTGCTGAAACGATGCGAACGATGCACGGTGAGACGATCAATACCGATGCGATGCCAAGCGGACGAAAGGCGCATGCCTATTGGCGCCGAGATCCCGTTGGAGTGGTCGTAGCGATTACACCATTTAATTTTCCTCTCAATCTCGTTGCCCATAAACTTGCCCCTGCCTTGGTTGCGGGAAATGCCGTTGTGTTGAAACCGACTCCCGAAGCACCTCTTTGTGCCTATAAACTTGCTAAACTTTTTATCGAAAGTCCATACGCCATTAAAGATGCGTTGAGTGTTGTTTATGGCGATGCTGAGGTGGGGGGCGCATTGGTGAGCAGTGTTATTCCTCGTGTTATTAGTTTTACGGGCTCTGTTGGGGTAGGACATATTATTACCCGTACGGCTGGGATTAAAAAGATTTCATTGGAGCTAGGGGGAAATGCCGCCACCTATATTGATGAGAGTGCCGATTTGGAGTATGCGGCGGCACGTTGTGCCATTGGTGCGTTTGTCAACTCCGGTCAAGTGTGTATCTCGCTTCAGCGTATTTATGTCAACCGTGCTGTTTATGATGAATTCGCCGTGAAGATGGCAGAGGCAACCTCAAAGTTGATTGTCGGCTCTCCTTATAATGAGGATACTTTTCTAGGGCCGCTTATCAATGATGAGGCGGCAAGCAGAGCTATGAGTTGGGTAGAGAGTGCGATCGCCGAGGGGGCACGTGCATTGACAGCGCCGAAATGTGAGGGGCGAATGTTTTATCCGTGCGTGATGGCAGATGTGACGGAGAACATGAAAATCGTCTGCGAAGAGGTGTTTGCTCCGATAGTAAGTTTGGTAAGGGTGGAGTGCGTCGATGAAGCGATAGAGAAGATGAATAACTCTCCATACGGGTTGCAGTTTTCGATTTTTACCAACAATCTAGCGAATGCAACAAAAGTGATCGAAGAGTGTGAAGCGGGAGGGGTTGTTATCAACGATATGCCGACGTTACGTTTTGATATTCAACCCTATGGTGGAGTAAAAATGAGTGGCGTAGGGCGTGAAGGTCCACGTTTTGCGATAGAAGAGTTTACAGAAATTAAATCGGTTGTGATTCTTTAAATTTGGGCTTACTGCGTCAAGTAAACCTAGTGTTAACGTAGCCAATCGGGACGAGTTCCGATGGCGTTAAAATAATAAAAAGGTAAATGAATGTTAGAACTAGAAAGCCAAGCCCCCGATTTTTGTTTGAGTAATCAAGATGATGTAGAGATATGTTTGCGTGATTTGCGTGGTAAATGGATAGTGTTGTATTTTTATCCGAAAGATTCTACTCCCGGATGTACGACAGAGGCGTGTGAGTTTACAACGGCTTTGGATGAGTATGATGATATGGGTGCGATTATTTTGGGTGTAAGTGCTGACAGTACAGCATCTCACCGTAAATTTATTGAGAAACAAAATCTTGGTATTACGTTACTGAGTGATCCGACCACGCAAATGATGCAAGCGTACGGTGTATGGGCAATGAAGAAAAACTATGGTAAGGAGTATATGGGAGTTGTTCGTTCAACGATGATCATTGATCCAAAAGGGGTTGTAAAAGCGGTATGGACGAATGTAAAAGTGAAAGATCATGTAATGAAAGTAAAAGAAGAGCTGGCGAAGTTACAAGGGTAAAATAAAACCGTTCGCCCTGAGCTAGTCGAAGGGTAAACAGTTTTCGTGCATGGTTCGACAGGCTCACCACGAACGAAAAAAATAGTCTTAAAACTTATAACGAATATAGGCGCGAATGTCTTGGGCTTTACTAACTGCATTGGCTCCCATATCTGTACCGCTTGGAACATCTCCAATTGCCATTGGTGTACCACTGCTACTACCAAAGAACCCATTGCTTCCTGTGTAGTTATAATTGATATAGGTATAACGAAGCTGAAATGTCAAAATATCATCGACGAGTGGTTCGGTAAAGTACACTTCATACGCATCCCCACGAGCTGCAATTTTGGAACCGATAAGGGTGTCTTCTGCGTAGGTGATTGGACGCCAGTATTTGGAACCATGGTTGAACTCTAAGCCCCATTTTCCCTCATCACTAATAAGGGATGGCATTTGCGTTCCGATCCAATAGCTATAGCCTGTTTGGCTATCGGATGAGCCCAACATTGTTTTACCTGCATACGGATCAGTTTTACTCATTGCCCCACTAATAAAGAGGGTTGTATCATCGAGATACTCACTCCACCCTTCCCCGATGCCATTAATCATTCCAAATGCCGTTGCGGTATGGAGACCACCTACGGTATTCATACCTTTGGTTGCATCCATTGGATTGACCATATCAATTAAATTATTAGCATACGTATATTGCACTCCTGTACTGTATTGTTTATCATCATACGGAACTAGAATGATTCCTCCCATGTCAATATTATTAGTCATAGCGTCAGCACTCGTGGCATAAGGCGCTGAATTAAAACGTGGCTCCGCATTGCTCATCCCCCGTCCTGCACAGAGCTTGAAGTAGGAACCATTGAGTCCTGTTAACCCTTCCATCCCAAATTTTGCACTGGCTCCATCAAATTCAACATTGATCGTATGCGCTAATGGTGATGATGCACCAACATCATCGCGAAGGTTGATGAGGTGCCCTTCGGTAGAGGGTCGACGACCGACGCTGAAAGTCCATGGAAGATTAAGACTTAAGAATTCATCATCCGTATAGAAAAAATAGGCAGAACGGACACGAAGGGTATCATCGTGTGCTGATTCGCTACTGACCCAATCAAAACCGTCAAAAATTCCACCATCGGGAGTTTTTGAACGGTCTCCGAATGTTTTATTATAGGCAAGTTGCCCTGTGAAGCTAAGATTCTTGGTAGCCGCATAATTCATCCCCAACCATAAACGGTTGCTGAAAAGAGCATCGTTTTTTTGTTTGCTCCCATCTGCCATTTTATAGTTTATATTGTCAACACTGGTACGAAAATCAACATCCCATTTGATGGCATTACCATTCGTTCTTTTGTTGAGAGTCGTTAGTTGATCGTGAATCTCTTCGAGATCTTCAGTAACGCTTTTTTTGTCATTAGCTTTTATACTTGCTAGTTCAGTTTTGAGAGCATTCATCTCTCTTTCCATTTTATCAAATCGTTGGATAAGCGTATCATCCGCACCAACTGTTGCACTAATAAGAGCGACTATTACAATAGACCCTAAAAATTGGTGATTCATCTTGACTCCCTAAGTCTCTTTGTTGGACTGATATTAACAAAAGTTATATAAAAGCAATTTGAAAGTGCTCCACTTAAGCTACTATTAAAAACAGCTAAATTTAAGAGCCATTGAAGTATAATTTCGCCGATTTTCTCTCCACTTTTCAAAGTCGCGTGAAAAAATTCGCAAGCGAAATTGCCGTTCTCGTGCACCTGATGTCTCATTGGCTCTGTTAGCATTCGCCCAAGTAAACGAAAACAATGGCTTAAAACTGTGTGGGCTTACTGCCGAAGTAAACCTAGTGTTAACGTAGCCAATCGGGACGCGTTCCGATGGCGTTTTAATTATAAGGACCTCTTATGGTAACTATGAAAGACCTTTTAGAATGCGGTGTACACTTCGGTCACCAAACACGTCGTTGGAATCCGAAAATGAAAAAATATATTTTCGGTGTTCGTAAAAACATTTACATCATCGATCTTCAAAAAACATTACGTTTTTTCCGTGCTGCGTATCAGCAAGTTCTTGACGCTGCGGCTGAGGGACAAACCGTTCTTTTCGTAGGAACCAAAAAACAAGCACGCGTAGCTGTTCGTGATGCAGCTATCTCTTGTGGTATGCCATACGTTGATAACCGTTGGTTGGGTGGAATGTTGACTAACTTCCCAACAATCCAAAAATCAATCCGTAAACTTGAAATTATCGAAGAGATGCAAGCAAATGGTCAAACAGGTCTTTTAACTAAAAAAGAAGCGTTGATGATGGGTCGTCAAAAAGACAAATTGATCGCATACCTTGGTGGTATTCGTAATATGAAAACATTGCCAGATATGATGTTTGTTGTTGATGCTGTAAAAGAAAATATTGCGGTTCAAGAAGCTCGTCACCTCGGTATCCGTGTTGTTGCACCTCTTGATACTAACTGTGATCCAGACGTAATTGACATTCCAATCCCTGGAAATGATGATGCTATCCGTTCAATTCAACTTTTCTGTAAAGAAATGGCAGAAGCGATCAATGAGGGTAAAGCACTTCGTAACAGCGGAAATGATGAAGTAACGGAAGAAGAAATGGCTCCAGAAGCAGTAGCGGAAGAAGCAGCTTCTGTTGCAGTAGTAGCAGAGGAAGCATAATCATGGCAGACGTTACAGCAGCAATGGTTAAAGACCTTCGTGCGGCGACTGATGCGCCCATGATGGATTGTAAAAAAGCCCTCACTGAGTGTGATGGCGATATGGAAAAAGCAAAAGAATTTTTACGTGACCGTGGTATGGCTCAAACAGCTAAAAAAGCGGATCGTGTTGCTTCTGAAGGACTTTTGGGACTTAAAGTTTCGGATACTTTCACATCGGCTTCATTAGTAGAAATTAATTCAGAAACTGATTTTGTTGCAAAAAATGATGGCTTTATCGCTCTTGTTGGCAACACAGCGGCACACGTATTTACGACAGGTGTTAGCACAGTAGAAGAGTTAAACGAAACATCCTACGAAACAGGAACTTTTTCAGAGTATTTTACCTCTCAAGTTGCTCGTATCGGTGAAAAAATTGTAACTCGTCGTTTTGTAACGCTTAATGCAGGCGAAAATGGATGTGTAAACGGTTACGTTCACACAAACGGCCGTGTTGGTGTTTTGGTAGCAATCACATGTGATTCTCAAAAAACAGCAGACGCATTGGCTCCAATGGTACGTAACATCGCAATGCACGCATCTGCTATGAAACCTACTACTATGAGTTACAATGATTTCGATCCTGCATTTGTAGAAGCAGAAACTATTGGTCGTATTGAAGCGATCAAAACTGAGAACGAAGAACTTGCACGTTTGAAAAAAACGGTTAAGAATGTTCCTCAGTATATCTCTATGTCTCAGTTGACTCCAGAAGTTATGGCTGAAGCTGAAGAAGCGATCAAAGCAAAATTACTAGCGGATGGCAAACCTGAAAAAATTTGGGCAAACATCATCCCTGGACAATTAGCACGTTTCGTAGCTGACAACACAACTTTGGATAAAGAACTTGCATTGTTGGATCAAAACTACGTTATGGATGATTCACTAACTGTAGCACAAGCACTTACAAAAGAAGCTGCCGCTCACGGCGGAACAGCAAGCATCGTTGAATTCGTTAAATACGAAGTAGGCGAAGGCTTAGAGAAAAAAGTAGACAACTTCGCAGAAGAAGTCGCTGCTCAAATGGCGTAAATAAACCTTTTGGTTTAATTCGCTCTCGTTCCCAAGCTCCAGCTTGGGAATGTATACAGCAATCAGAATTTTTTACTCCCCTTAAACATTTTTCGCCTATAATTCCCTTATGACACTTTTAAAAGCAACCTCTTTATCACACCGTTTTGATTATCCTCTTTTTGAGAACCTATCGTTGGAACTTATCGCACGTGAGTCTATCGCCATTGTTGGAGTAAGCGGAAGCGGTAAATCGACTCTTTTGCATATCCTATCTTCGTTATTGAAACCCAATAGTGGAGAGGTAGAACTTTTCGGGCAGAATATTTATACGCTGGATGACGCTTCACTCGTCAAGCTTCGTCGCTATGATTTGGGACTTATCTACCAGAGCCATTATCTTTTTAAGGGATTTAGTGGTCGTGAAAATCTCGAAGTAGCGGCAATTTTGGCAGGGGAGAGAATTGATCCTATCTTATTGAAACAGTTGGGAATTGATCATGTAATCGATCAAAAAGTGACAGAACTCTCAGGAGGTCAGCAACAGCGGGTTTCTATAGCCCGTATTCTCTCCAAAAAACCGCGTCTTATTTTTGCCGATGAACCAACGGGCAATTTGGATCACGTAACAGCTAAAGAAGTAATGGATCTTTTTATAAACTATTTGAATGAATATGATGCCGGGATGATTCTCGTGACGCACGATGAAGAGTTAGCGAGGCGCTGTGATCATATTTATCGCTTGCTGGATGGTATTTTGGTCAAAGGCTCGTAAAAAATGGAGTGGACGACCATTTTTAATGAGGGAAATTCCGCCGCTTTTTTTCTCCTTTTTACCCGTTTTACAGCACTTTTTGCAGCTGTTCCTATTTTTTCACATGCCAATATCCCTATGTCGATCAAAGCCGCAATGTCATTCTTTTTTACGATAGTTTTTTTTGGCTCTCTCCCGCCGTTACAGATTCCCCTTGATGCCGCAAGTCTAACGGTTGGCATTCTAGGTGAACTTCTGTTTGGATTAACAGTTGGGCTTGTTTTGCAATTGGCGTATAATGTGATTACCTTCGCGGGGGGTCAGATTTCCTTTATGATGGGTTTTTCGCTTGCCTCAGCGATTGATCCTCAGTCGGGTGTCTCCATGCCGATTATCAACCAGTTTTTATCGCTGTTGGCGTTGATGGTGCTTCTTGTCCTTGATTTACACCACTGGATTTTACTTTACGCCTCTGAATCCATTGCCTCTGTTCCATTGGGAGGGTTTATGCTCACTCACGAGTTTTTTACGTATCTGATGCACGCGATGCTCAATATGTTTATCGTGGGGTTTATGATTGCTTTTCCAATAACGGCACTTTCTATGCTTGCCGATATTATTTTTGGGATGTTGATGAAAAGTATGCCGCAGTTCAATCTTTTGGTTATTGGTATGCCGATTAAAATCGGGGTCTCTTTTTTGGTATTGATGGCAACTCTTGCTGCAACTCTTATGATTGTTAATTCACAGATGGAAGATGCTTTTTACTTTTTGGA
>CANMHZ010000037.1 GCA_947497635.1 Helicobacteraceae bacterium
ATGACTTACAGTAATTTTCATTTCACATCCTTGAGATAATGGTCAAAATACAAAATTTGCTCCAGTGTACGCACTTCAGCCGTTCCCCCTTGAGACGTTCGTGCATTCATCGAGTGTTCGATACTGAGATAACGCAGTACATCCTCTTTGATGCGGCTGTCGATAGCGTGAAGCTCCTCATACGCTATCTCACTCAAATCAATTTTAAGAGCCTCAGCACGTGCTACTGCTTTTCCCGTAATAAAATGAGCTTCACGAAAAGGAACACCACAATGCGCTACCAAATAGTCGGCTAAATCGGTGGCGCTTAGGTGACCCAATTTGCACGCACTTTCCATATTCTGAGGTTTTACCGTCATTGTTTTAAGGGCTTCACGTAGAATTTCAAGCGAAATTTCTGCTGTTTCTACACTATCAAAAACTCCCTCTTTATCCTCTTGCGTATCTTTATTGTACGCTAATGGCAACCCTTTCATCACTGTCAACAATCCCATAAGATTTCCATACACACGCCCTGTTTTTCCACGAAGTAGTTCAGGCACGTCTGGGTTTTTCTTTTGTGGCATAATGGAAGAGCCCGTCGAATACTCGTCTGAGAGCTCTACAAAACGAAACTCATAGCTCGACCATAGGACAAGTTCCTCAGAAAGACGTGAGATGTGCATCATCAATGTTGAAATGTTAAAAAGGATCTCAAGTGCAAAATCACGATCACTCACAGTATCCAGACAGTTAATACTCACCGAATCAAAACCCAGTGTTTTCGCCGTCATCTCACGATTAATATTATGCGGTGTCCCAGCAAGGGCAGCACATCCGATAGGGGAAACATTATTACGAATATAAGAACTCTCAAATCGCTCAATATCACGCTTAAACATTGCCGCGTATGCCAATAAGTGAAATCCAAAATTAATCGGTTGTGCATGCTGTAAATGGGTCATCCCTGGAAGGAGTGTTGTAGTATGAAGACGTGCAATATCAACAATAGCACCCATTAATGATTGTATTCCCTTGACAATTTCCCCATTTTTACGCAATACGTAGCGACGGAAATCAAGAGCAACTTGATCATTTCGGCTACGTGCGGTATGAAGTTTTTTTCCTGCATCCCCGATAATATTGGTCAATCGCTTCTCAATTGCCATGTGTAAATCTTCATCTCCGATTTTCCATTCAAAGGATCCAGATTCAATTTCACTAAGCACTTGAGCCATCCCCGATTCAATCAATACCAGTTCTTCGTGTGTCAATATTCCCTGATGTGCCAACATTTGCGCATGAGCCACAGATCCCTCAATATCTTCACGATATAATTTTTGATCAAATAGTATAGAGGCATTAAAGTGTTCCAATAATGACGATGCATCCTGTGCAAAGCGTCCTGACCACATTTTTTCCATGATATCTCCGAGTGTTTAAAAGTGAAGTATTTTAGCGAAGTTTGGTTTAGAAACCATTACCACGAAGGTAATGATAGAGGGGAATTAGTTGCAGGCGGGGACGTTTCCACTATCTTTTGCGTATTCGACTAAGAAATCTTCCAAATGCTTAGAATCTTTTACAAATTTACGATCATTGAAATAATTCCATGAAGCTTCTGCCTTTTTGGAAGTAAAGTGAATATCAACAAGTTTTTCACCTTTTCTATCCATAATTTTTTCCCACGTTCGTATGTTTTTCGATGCAGCCAATTCCTGACCACCTCCATGACATCCTTTGCACGACTCCACATAAACCTTTTGCCCCTTATACGTTGCCGCATTTAAAGACGAAATGGTGGAGATTATTAAAAACGAAATAAGAGTACCAACTTTAATCATTTGATTGTACTTCCCCTTTTGAGATAAAATCTTAAATTATAGTACATTAGCCATTCTAATAGAGAGCTTAATACCCCCTAGAGCTGGTACTTTTTCTCTAAGAGTGGATCTAAATCCCACAAGGAGAGTAATTTTAATTTTTCAACGACACTGGCACTACAATTCACATCTCCGGGCCATTCACGCTCAAATCCATCTGCAAGAGTTTTGTCTGTACCATCAATAGAAACAATCTTTCCACACACAGAAATATCACGCCCAGCATCAATATTATTTGCCACTCTCCATAAGAGCATATAAGGGTTATCCAAATCATTTTTGGCAACGTCTACGACAACAACGATACGAATATAGGCTTCAAGTGATGATAGCTTTTCGGCAATTTTGGCAAGTGATTCTATTTTGTTTACACTAACGACAGTAATCGGATTCGCTGTATGGCGCATATATTGGGTAACGCCCTCAACTTCAGGAACAAGAGCTTTCAACCGCTGTAAAAGATCTGTGCTCTCTAATGTATCAGGTTTTTCAAGTGAATACGATGCGGTAAAATCAATCCCCAATTTCCCCCCGACAAGGGCTTCAGGACTTGAGTGATCGAGAGCATCGGTAATCCCCTCCGAGATAAAGAGACATTTAGGGATAAAACGATTCAGTGCGTAGGTCGCCAATGCACTATAATTGGTTAGTTTCGGAGCATCTTCACCGAAGAAGAGAGCATGTTTCACGAAACTCATCTGCCCTGAACCCCAAAAAATATGCATAAATTGTTTGGCATGCCCTTTGTACAACGGCTTCATCTTTGCTAAGATCAAATTGTGAAATACCCCATTTTCTGGCATATGATAATCGATCAAATCCGCCGCATTGGTTTTAAGCAACGGTAAAAATACCCGCTCCGTCGCCCATCCCATATATTTATCTTCCAAAGGTGGCTTGCCCACAACGGTTGCAAGATAATAAGGTTTTTTACGCTGCGTAATGGCGCTCACTTCCATCACGGGATAATGTTCTGCAAGGGTGTAATATCCCGTATGATCCCCAAAAGGTCCTTCTAAAACCAGTTTTTCAGGATCAACCCATCCTTCAATAACGAAATCAAGATCTTCGGGAATGTAGAGGGGGGTCGTGATAGATTGTACTAGCTTGGGAGACTCTTTTTTTATCAATCCATAAAGTAGCAACTCATTGACTCCGTATGGCAAAGGAGCTGTCGCGCACCACGTATAGAGGG
Source organism: Helicobacteraceae bacterium (assembly GCA_947497635.1). Classification (GTDB taxonomy): domain Bacteria; phylum Campylobacterota; class Campylobacteria; order Campylobacterales; family Sulfurimonadaceae; genus Sulfuricurvum. The sequence continues at coordinate 3,058 of CANMHZ010000037.1, forward strand.
GATCACCACCGATACCGATAGAAACGGGCATTTTTTTACCTGCACGTTGATATTGGTCGAAAAAATGAGAGGAGTCTTTGTGAATTTGCCAGTGCATTCCCAAATGATTTTTATCATATACTTGAAGACGGTACATTCCTAAGTTTACGACATCACCTTCCAAGCTTTGCGTATAAACTTGCCCCATTGTGATAAAAGGCCCGCCGTCTTCTTCCCATGTCGTTAGAATCGGTAAGTCGTAAAGGTTAATCGTATCACCTTGAGAAATAATTTCTTGACACGCTCCGCGCCCTTTAAGTTTTTTCGGAAAAATATCTTTCATTGCGAAAAGGTCACCGAGCATTCCGATTTTTTCTTTGAATCCTTGGGGAGGTTTCATATGGAGAAGCTTTTCAATCTCTGACGCAACTCCCTCAACTTCACGTCCAAAAAGAAGTTCCGTCCGTTTATACGAACCAAAAAGATTCATGACGACAGGGGTAGTAAAAGTCTTATTATTCTTAGAATCAATAGGACGGGTAAAAAGAAGCGCTTTACCTCCATCCTCTTTTTTCACTTCGGCATACGCTAAATGGGGGATTTCAAGGTGTATATCAAGAGGAGTATCAATAACGTGCAACTCCCCCTGTGATTTGAGGAGATCAATCGTCTTTTTGAGGGTCATACTTTATGCCCGTCCGCCATTATTTCAGCACGATGTAACAACTCCATTGCCCCTTTTTCGATAAGACGATGCGCCATCGCTTCACCTGCGCTCATAATCGTATCTGTTCCAACCGTTATTTCTTCACCCATTATTTCCGATCCATCTGGCAATCCCAATGTTGCGCGAACAATAACCTCACCATTATCCTGCACTCGTGCGCTCACTCCGATAGGAACTTGACATCCCCCTTGAAGCGTATCCACAAATTCACGCTCGATAGTCGTTTCAATACGGCTGTTTGTATCCTCTAAAAGAGCGGCAATTTCCAACACCCATGGCTCATTAACCGTTTCGATACCCAATGCCCCCTGCCCCATAGAGGGAATCATCTCATCCAGCGAAATAGGATAAAAATACTCTACCAAATCAGAGAATCCGAGACGATTAATCCCAGCCGCTGCCAAAATAATGGCATCAAACTCCCCCTCTTTGAGTTTGCGGATACGTGTATCGACATTTCCCCTTAAATCTTTGATCACCAAATCGGGGCGTTGTTGACACAATTGCATACGGCGACGAAGTGACGAGGTTCCCACAACAGCACCCTGCGGTAAGGAGACAATATCGGGATACTTTTCACTCAACATCGCATCACGAACATCTTCACGCGTCGTAATTGCCGCAAGAATTAACCCCTCAGGCATCACAGTAGGAACATCTTTAAGCGAATGAACCGCCATTTGTGCCTCACCTGCTAGCATCGATTCTTCAATCTCTTTGAGGAACAACCCTTTCCCTCCAATTTTAGCGAGGGGAACATCCAAAATTTTATCACCTGTGGTAATAATGATTTTGAGTTCTACCTCGATATCGGGACGCGCCGACTCGATTACCGATTTAATATAGCGTGATTGCCAAAGAGCTAGCTTGCTTCCACGTGTTGCAATAGTGAGCTTTTTCATCGATTATTGTACCTTTACATCTTTATATTTCATTTTTTTCGTGTCTTTTTCACCGTTAAAAAATACAGTAGGAGTACCGTTGACCATCATTCCATGAACTACTTTTTGATCAAAATCGAACTGTTTGACTACAGTGGAGCGACGTAAATCAGCAACAATCAGCTTTGTTTTAAAGGTTTTATTAAACGCATCAATAATTTTTTGCTCATTTTTTTCATTCGGATCAATATCCACTTGGTACATTTTAAGAGTGACATTATCCATTCCATTTTGCTCTGCTACAATCGCGGCTTTACTCAATGCAACCGAGGCAGGATGAAGCTGCGCAAGGGGGAAATGGTAGTAATAAAGGGCAAATGTTTTGGGATACTTCGCCATATAGCTAATCGCTTCGGGAACGTAACGACGACAAAATGGGCAAAGAGGATCGGAAAAAATAACCACTTTATTTTTAGCATTTGCATCACCACTAATAAGATTGGCTTTAGTGTAATACGAAGCGCTAAAATCAGGGGCAATCGTATCGTTATAACGCTCCCCTGTTTTTAGATTAACCAACTCAGGTGCAATCACATCAGCATTAACAAAATAGGTGCCATTTTGATTGAGATGACGATTTTCTGCTCCTTGTTTAACATCGGCTTCAATGCTGACAAAATAAGCTTGCCACCCTTTCATCCCTAAAACATTTTGTTTACCGTTTATATCTACTTGCAAGTTACTAATATTCGGATTATTTCCAATCCCTTTTTTTAAAAATGAGACTACATCCGCATCTGTTGCACCGTATACACTAGCGCAAAGCAGGAGAGTCGCTGATAATTTCGGCATCAATAACATTGTCATCCTTTGAATAATATGAGGTTTTTTGGTGTGTTTGTAAATCTTCTTGCGGGTATTTTGGCGTAAAACGATTAACGATTAGCTGGCTCAAGAGAAAAAATTGAATTCCTATCGCGATAATATCGGTGAGTATCCCCGGTAAAATAAGTAAAATCGCGGCTAAGAGGGACAAAAGATTCCGCTTGTAAAACCCATTCGCATCAACACGTCGCTCTTTGAGTTCCATAATGTTGGCGAAAAGGGTAGTGCGAAAGTTAAAAAGTATCCCTATCCCAATAAAAGCACTGAATACTATTTCTCCAAACATCATAAATCCACCAATTTTGGAAGCCACTTCACTGCTCATGAATACTTCTAAAAATAAGTAGAGTAAAAAATAGATCATCCGATCAATTCCGTTAGTTTTTCCATCACTTTATCGGCATCAACGGTAATCATCTCACTTGTTGCACGTACCAAAATTTGAACGTGTCCATTATTGAGCTCTTTTCCGACAATAACGGTAAAAGGGAATCCTATAAGCTCTGCATCGGACATTTTGAATCCAAAACGCTCTTTACGATCATCTAATATTGCTTCAATCTTATGTGTTCCTAATGTTGCGTAGAGTTCTTCCGCATAGGCTAAATGTGCCTCTTCTTTGATATTTGAGACCATAACATTGACCATATAAGGAGCCGTTGTGTGCGTCCAGATACACCCTTTTTCATCATGATGCTGTTCGATAACAGCTGCAACAAGACGGCTAACACCCATCCCGTAGGTTCCCATAATAAAGGGTTGAGAACGACCATTTTCATCCAAGAATTCAGCTTTGAGTGGTGCCGAGTAGACCGTACCCAATTTAAAGATATGTCCAACTTCGATCCCCTTGGTATGCAACAGTTTTCCCTCACAGTGGGGACACCCATCACCAATAGCTACCGCAACAAGATCCGCAAACGGTACATCACCCATAACACTCAAATCGACCCCGACGAAGTGATAATCCGCTTCATTGGCACCACAAATCATCGACGTAGCATTACGAGTATCGTTGTCCATCACAAAACGGATTTTATCCTGATCAAGTGCCCCGATGAAACCCGGTACCAAACCAATCTCCGCAAGTTCTGCTTCACTAATATCCACGAGATCAATCGCACCCACACTGTTACGGGCTTTCACCTCTTGAAGTTCATCGCATCCACGAATGAAGAAACAAACAGGTTCACTTCCCTCTTCATAGACAGCACGCAGTACAACCGCTTTGAGAGTGTAATAAGGATCAACGTGGAAAAAATTGCTCAAATCTTCAATGGACTTGATATTCGGTGTTTTGAATTTTGCAAAAGTGGCTTCGGGTGCTTCTGGAATAACTACACGTGGCGAGCGACGGGCTGCTTCAACATTCGCTCCATATTCACACGTATCACACACAGCTAAGGTATCTTCACCGCTAGAGGCTAGTACCATCAACTCTTTAGAACCCGTACCGCCGATTGCGCCGCTGTCCGCTTCAACAATCCGAAACGTCAATCCTAAACGCTCTAAAATACGTTTATACGCCGCTTCCATTGCATCAAATTCACGATCCAAATCTTCGGTAGTCGCATGGAAACTGTATCCGTCTTTCATCACGAACTCACGCGCCCGCATCAATCCAAAACGGGGACGCGCTTCATCACGGAATTTGGTTTTAACTTGATAAACATTCAAAGGGAGCTGTTTATAACTCGTGATACGATTACGGACGATACTTACCATCATCTCTTCATGGGTAGGTCCGAGAACAAAAAGATTGTCTTTACGGTCACGAAAACGCAAAAGTTCTTTACCAAACTTTTCAATCCGTCCACTCTCTTGCCACAACTCAGCAGGGGTGACAAAACTAAGATCTACTTCAAGCGCACCACACGCCGCCATCTCTTCATTGATAATCGTTTCAATTTTTCGTAAAACACGTTTACCTAACGGTAAAAAATTGTACAATCCACTCGCCACTTGGGCTACAAATCCCGCACGGGAAAGATAGATATGACTTGGAAGCTGGGCATCCTTTGGGGACTCTTTGGTCGTAGGGATATAGGCTCGTGAAAAACGCATTATTTTCCTTTATGGGATTTTTGGATGGAGGGGGTTTGATCATCGTTCATTAAAAAACTCAATGCGTCGATCAGGGCATCGGTTCGCAATGGATCCGCATGACAGCGCATTTGCTCCGTTATGGGGTGTAAAAAACGTTTTACCGCTTGTTGGGTTGCCTTTTCAAGCTCATCTTCGTACTCTTTAGAAATAAATCCTTTATCGATAACCCGTGCCGCTTCGATATGAGCTGCATGATACGCACGTTCATAGATGTTTTTAATCAACGGTTCAATAGAGAGGGCTTTTAGCCACTCAAAAAAAGCGGTAGCATGACGACTGACAAGGACAAAAGAGGTACGTGCCTCATCTTCACGCATCGAAATATTGGCACTCACAATCTCTTTTAAGTCATCAATTCGGTAGACATGGATGCCATTACCACTTTCACACTCAATATCTCGCGGAACTGCCATATCAAACCAATAGCGCTCAAACGGTACAGATTTAACCATATCATCGGTAATAATCGCAGAGAGTGCCCCTGTCGCAGTAAATACCATCGAATACTCATTTAGAGCACTTTTTAGCTCCTCATATCCTCGTACCGTTGCACCACATTCTTTGGCAATTACGTCTGCTTTACTTCGTGTACGATTCATCAAACACACATTAGCCCCATGGGCACTCAAATGTTTGCACGTAATGACCGACATCTCACCCGAACCGATCACCAGCACTTTTCTGCCTTGAAAGCTTTCGACACATTCACGCGCTTTTGAAACAGCAACACTGGCGATAGAGACAGGCTTGGAGGATATATCGGTTGCATTGCGAATCTCAGCTGCACATTTTTGGGCCGCCAACAGTGCACGAGAAAGTTTAAGTCCGCAATAGCCATTCTCACTGCAAAGACGAAATGCATCTTTAAGCTGACCTAAAATTTGAGTCTCCCCAACGACCATCGAATCCAATGAACTCGCCACACTAAAAAGATGATGAATTGCCCCATAATCATCGAAAATATCGGCGCGTGATTTCAAATCATCGCTGGAGCTTTTCGAATGTTCTGCCAACAGTAAGAGAAGATGTTTGGTTGCTTCATCCACATGAGAACAGCTACATACGATCTCTATACGATTGCACGTTGAGAGGAGAATAGCTTCATTAATAGTGGCATGAGCGTTTATACGAACCAACATCTCTTTTTTCATGTCATCATTCACAAACGCCAGCTTTTCACGCTGAACCAATGTCGAATTTTTATGCGAAAAACTAATGACAAGATAGTGCATCAATAGCTTCTTTGTATCACAGTTGTAATGATGGCACGCAATGCCACCTCATCAGGGACAGCCAAAATTGCTTCATCACATAGACGTTGCGCATAGCCGTATGATTTCTCAATTACCCCATATTTT
>CANMHZ010000038.1 GCA_947497635.1 Helicobacteraceae bacterium
ATCGGGTGTTTGCATCAATAACCGTATTCAAGAAAACAATACGAGATTTTTTTAACATCAAATGGAAGACTATCTTGGATAAAGTAGGCGCTAGAATTAATGACAACTTTCAGACGCTAAAGCCAGTCTTTTGAGGTTTGTTTGGTATACTTAGTTGCATTCTCAATTAGATGAAAAAAAGCAACATAAATTGATTCGTAATCAAAATAGCCCTTTGCAAGTGATTTAGAAACAATTACATTGACGTGTTTATCAGTAAAATCTGGAAAAAAACTGTATAAAATGTTCATTAAAACACGATGGATATTATGTTGTCGCATACTAAGATTAGGATTTTCATCATATAATTTGGTGTATACAGAAAATTCAGTTTTCATAGCAATATTATGTTTCATAAATTTCAAAAATGCTTTGGCTGATTTATCTGGATTTGCTCGAAGGGTACTTTTTACATATTCTATCTGATTTCCTATAGAATCAGCTACTTTCTCTTGCGGGATGATATTGTAGATTTCCTGTAAATTATGTGCATTAAGTGATATTAAGTTGTGAACTAAGATATTGATTTGCTTTTGAAAAATATTTTCAATCTCATATTTATTTTTTACTAAACTTTGAATTGAATTACTTAGAATAGACATGTGAGTATTGAATGATTTGGAACTTCTAATCAAATCTTTTGCTGAAGTATAAGCCAATATAGTGCCATCAGAAGATTCAATTTTTGCAACCCTATAAGATATGCTTTGATATTCTATTACTTTATTTTTTTCGTTAATACAGCTCAATAGCTCGTTATTGATATCTGGGGTGCTTACAAGAATATAATTATCTACACTTTTTATTAAATACGATATTTTTTCAATCACAAAAATTATTCCTCAACAAAAAATGTTTCAATAATTTGTTGAAATTCGTAAGGATCAGCATTTTTTGGTAAAAAATCATCAGCCTTCCTTAAGCCACTATGAAAACGATCACCTCTATTCTCCGCTGAGTAAATAACAATGATTTTATCTTTATACTTTTCTTTCAAGGCGTTCGCTAATCCTAGGCCTTCATCTTTAAATGCAAGCTTTTTTCCTACCCCTTGAATATCAATAAAAAATATATCTGTTGTAATAATTTCATTTGAATCTAACGATCTGATATCTTTGAGAATTTTTGTATTTTTATAGCCAGCAGTTTTTAAAAGATTTACAACTTTAAAATTTGTATCGTCATCAATAAACAGAATATTTATATTTTTTTGAGCTTCCTGTGCAGTTTTATATTTTTTTACTTTTTGCGATACTAATTCTGAGCCTGAACTAGAGTGCAAGACTACATTCATTGTATTTGTATTACTAGCTTCAACAATAGGGCTTGCTTGTGGCTCAGATTGTGTAAATCTTTTATATAAAAAGCCAAATACAACAACCCCTATACCACTAAATAGCCAATCTTTATTATTTATAATCCAATCCATAATTATCAAATTCCTTTAAAAGTGAATATTTTATGACAGAATAGCGAAAATTCTATTAACTCATCAACCTAGTATACGACTCAGACATTAAATCTCAATAGACCTCTTTGCGGTGTCTGATGTGAACTATATTGTGGGGTCTTTTAACCTTTGATTTTTGCTCTTAAAAATATTTGATTGCTTTTATAATTGACACTGAGCTCTCTCTAAGCTATCTTGAGCGATAAAATCTAAAATAGATTCTAAATCTTCCTGAGCTTTTTCGAGATAGTAGATGTTATAAGGCATATTTTGCACTAAGTTTTGAAAAAACCTCTTCGTGAGTTCCCACAATAGGTGAATTAAATCCCTCATCAATCAATAATTCTAATTTTTCATCATATTCTTCCTTGGATAATTTGACGGTATTTGCAGGAAGCGACTTTAAAAAAGTAATAACTTTATCAACAACCGACTCATCTTCTATCTCAAGGTGATAAGCTAACATTACTAATCCTTTTACTCTACGATTATTGCTAAAAACATTATAACACGTATCCCACTAAACCTCTTTCACCCCAACCCGAATAATCTCATCAAGACTCGTTGTCTGACTTTGCAACAGTTCAATCAACTGATCGGAGAGGAACTTCATCCCTTTGGTTTTCATCAGTGAGCGGATTTCGCTGTCCCCCTCACTCTCTTTGAGAATCGTCCGTACCGATTCATCGACCATCAAGAACTCGCCGATGGCAACGCGTCCACGGTAGCCTGTGTTGTGACAGCTACTACACCCTTTGGGGTGTGAAATCAAAAGCCCATGGGGGAGTCCGAGTTCATCGGCATCTTTGTTGGAGAGTTTCACACTCTCTTTACACTCACTACACAACCGACGGACAAGCCGTTGTGCCAAAACCCCCAAGAGGGTCGAGGTGATAAGAAATTTATCAAGCCCCATATCCTCAAGACGCGTAAGGGCAGCGGTGGCATTGTTGGTGTGGAGTGTCGAGAGGACGAGGTGTCCTGTCATTGCCGCTTGGATAGCGATATGGGCGGTTTCGGTGTCCCGTATCTCTCCGATCATGATAACATCCGGATCTTGGCGCAAGATGGAGCGCAAACCGCTGGCAAAGGTGAGCCCCGCTTTGGTATTAACGGCAATTTGGCTGACGTGGGGAGCATCGTATTCGACGGGGTCTTCGATGGAGATGATGTTTTTTTCGGGACTTGCCAGCTGTTGGAGAAAAGAGTGCAGTGTTGTCGATTTACCGCTTCCCGTAGGACCTGTCACCAAGATAATACCGTGGGAGAACTGGAGTAGCTCTTCAAACGCACTGGTGGTTGTCTCATCAAACCCCAACTCCCGTAAGGTAGGGATAGTGGACGCTTGCATCAAGAGACGCAAGACCACCCGTTCGCCGTGATAGGTGGGCAGTACTGATACACGAATATCGAGACTTTTCCCCGCCACTTTGACCTGTGTTCGTCCATCTTGGGGGAGCCGTTTTTCGGAGATGTCCAGCGCCGAGATGACTTTGATACGGCTGATGATGAGGTCGATGATATTTTTATCAAGGTCAATATGTTTGATAAGGGCACCGTCGATACGAAAGCGTACCTCCCCCTTTTTCTCGTGGGTTTCGATGTGAATATCACTTGCCTTGCGCTTGATCGCCTGATAAAAGATGGTATTAACAAATTTGATAATGGGGGCGGACTCTTCACTGGTGAGAAGGTCAGCGGAGTTTTTGATAAAATCGACCAAGGAGAGCTCTTCATCAATAAACTCCGAGGTATCGGGGGCTGATTTTGAGATTTCCAAATCGGTTTTAAGTTCGAGAAATTTGAGATAGAGGTTTTCAAATCCTGCAACGCTAAGATGAGCTAAGGGATAGGTGAGAGAGAGTTTGTTATACAGTTGTAGGGCAGTTATTTTTTGGGTTTCGGGGATAATGGCGTACAAAATCCCTTTATGGGCGCAAAATAGTAGTGAGTGGCGAATGCACAACGGGATGTCTACCCCCTCTGGGGTAGCAAACTCTATAGCACTCTCTTCCAACATAGGGAAGGAGATCATGGAGTGACCCCTTTTTTCGCTTCAATTTGCTTTGTGATGTTCGTAATATACCGCTCTTGGAGGGCATCAAGTTCACTTAGCTGCGTCCGTAAAGCACTTAGATCACTGCTTTTTTCGATGATATAGGGAGTTAAGAGTATGACGAGATTGACCCGATCTTGACTCGTTGCCTTGCTTTTAAAGAGATTGCCAAGATAGGGGATGTCTCCCAAAAAGGGAACTTTTGTATTCGTTTCGTCAATTTTTTCCCGAATAAGCCCTCCGATAATGACACTCTCTCCGTTGTTTACGATAGCCGAGGTGAGAACTTCGCGTTTTGTCGTACTGGGACGGTCGGCGATGGAGTTGGCTTCAATATCTTCTAGTTTGGCGGTAACTCCAAGGAGGACTTTATGATCATTTGAGAGACGCGGTTTGATTTTGAGGGTAAGCCCGATGTCTTGACGGGTGTAGTTTTGTTGCGTTATTCCTACTCCCATCGTCGTCCCTGAACTGATCGATTCGGTTCTTCCCACATAGATGGAGGACTCTTGGTTGTCAATACACAGTATTGAGGGTTCAGAGAGGATATTCGCCGCACCGTTGGTGTTTAGGAGGGAGATATTTGCCCCCAGTGCGATTCCACTAGCAAGGGTAGGGAGACTGATTGAACTCAGCATAGAGGAATCCAATGAGATTGCCGATGTTATACCATCACCCAAGAGTGTGTCAAAGGTAAACAGACCATTTGATCCCACTTTAGCCCCCCCTGATAGTCCGTATTTTATCCCCAATGCTTCCGATTTTTTTTCACTGATTTCGATAATCTTCGCTCGTACATACACCTGCTGACGATCATGATCGAGCTCCCGAATCGTCGCCTCCAAACTTTTGAAAAGTTCATCACTTGTAATAACGATGAGAGAGTTGGTTGTATCGTCGTTGGTGATACTAGGGGGTTGCTGTCCCGGCATAAGGGTCATTTTTCCCAAAATAGTATTGAGGGTCGTAACGAGAAGTTTGGCATCGGCATTTTTGAGGGGGATGACGTGAGTTGTGTTGGCGATGGTCTCATCCCGCGCATCCAAAATTTTCATCGCCTTTTGAATGGTGGCAATGTTTTCAGGAAAATCGGTGACGATGACCGAATTGGACTCTTTGGATGAGGTAATTTTGGCATTTTTAGTCGTGAAGTGTTTGATCTTAGCTGCCATTGTTTCAGCGGAGGCAAAATGAAAGCTAAAGATATAGTTTTGCATTTGAGGAATATCACTTTTTTGCATCAATGGAAGATTCATTTGCGTTGCATCCGCCGTTTTGACGACACTCAAATATCCCCCCCCAGAATCCACGAAGGTGTACCCTTTTGCATCGAGAGTTGTTTGTAAAATTTTGTACAGCTCTTTTTTGCTAATGGGTTTATTTCCGGCATAACTAATCGTTCCAGGGATCTCTTCACCGATGAAAATATTTTTATGCGTTGTGGCGGCAACAAGCTTGATCAAATCGCTGATCCCCATCCCATCAATGGAAAGAGAGACTTTATCATTTGCAGGGGAAGCGACTAAAAAAGTAGAAAGAGCCATTGAGAGGAGAAAAAATTTAACGGGTGATTTCATAGATAAGTTCCTTATCGAGGTTGTTGCGTAGTACGGCAATGCGGATGCTTCTAAGATGAGGCAGTTGGCTCATTATGGCCAATGCGTCAGGGTAGGATTCGAGTTTTTTGTTGTTAATGGATTGAACAACATCACCACTTAGTATTCCCATTTGGGCAAAAACTGCATCAGATTCTATCCTGTTGACCCGAAATCCTATGATTTTTGTTCCGCTCATTTCAGGGGTGATGTCGATTTTTTTCCCAAGGGTTTGGAGATCGCCCACTTGAGCAGCAATCGTTTGATAGGCAATACTTCGCCATTCATTTTCACTGCCCTCAGGGTGAGCCGGATCGGCTATCGCCCGAGTCACAATCTCTTGACGACTAAGATTGTCATCGTATCCCAATCGAAGACGATACGTTTTCCCAAACCCCCTAAAAAGTGCTGTTGTATCGTTGAGAGAAACAAGATGAAAAGTTTTTTTGTACACTCCATGTAAGGGGACAACGGTGGAGATTTTCCCATCGCTGATACTCACAAACGAATCACTCGAAGAGCGGTAGATCGCTTTTATCTTGTGAGGTTCTGGAACCAATGTTTTAATGCTCACCGTTTTGGTATGAATCGCCCCCTCGAAATGGTCACGAATTCCAAACTTTTGTCCCAAGTGGAAAATATTAAAAAAGGGGTCAAATGAACTTGAAAACCGTTCTTGGGACATTTCGGATAAAAAGGCTCCTCCAAGAGTTGAGAGACTCCATATTAGGACGAATGGCAGTGCCAACAGGTTAAAACGTCGAAGGAGAAATTCGTTAAAAAGTTGTTTCATATACGAGCCCCTCTTTTTCGGTATGGAGCTTAAAGACAAGGAGTGGATAGAGTCGTAGCTCAGGGGTAGCCTCAAAAACAAGTCGTACTTTTTGATCGAGGAGATCAATATCCCCGTTACATTCCCCAAAATCTCCCTCTCCGTGAAGTTGGACACTTAGCGGATGAAATAGTGAATACGTGAGGGTCATAGTCTCAATGGTTCCGGGGAAAAATGGGCGATAGAGGGGAGAAAAAGTAACCGAAGAGATTGTAATCTGGTTAAAAAAAATCCAAGGGGTGAGTCGAATATTCTCTATGGTAGCAAGCTTGATATTATCCATCATTACACGTGCGTTTTGGATATCCAAATAGAGGTAACGGTTCTCAAGACTTTCCCCACTCAAAACGATGTTTTTTTCGAGAAGCAGTTCCTCAAAGGTAAAGTAGAGCTTTTCTTTGGGAATCAAGATGATAATAAGGAGAAGAACATAAAAAGCGTAAAGAAGACGTTTCACAATTCAACCTCCACTGCGATAAAACCTTTTGAATCATTATTACGTTGTAAGGTTAATTTTTTGATGACCAACATCGAATTAAGAAGTTTGTTAGCAATGAGATTAAAATCACTGGAAGAGAGATTCGTGAACTCCAGATAAAGGGCACCCCCACGTCTCTCCTCCTTACTCATACTGGGAAGTGTTTTCAAATAGGTCAGCTCATTTTGGGAGGCAGTGGTTGACCAGCGTGTTTTGAGGTTCTCTATCTCTTTGGCTTGTAGAGAGAGGGTTGTACTGTCGTTTTGGGATTCTTCAAGGCTACTCGAAGAACTAAGGGTAACAATTCCAGTGATAAGGATAAGAGAGAGGGTGATAATCACGGCAAGTGAGCGTCTTTTTTCTGGAGTATAGTTCATGGAATCCAAACCTCAAGTTGATTGCCGTGTTCACTTATTTTCGCTTTTTTAAATGGTTTCATAATTGCTTTTTTAAGATCCTCTTTGCTTTTATTTTCCGAAGCATTGACAAGCATTTTAATATTTTTCCCATCATACACAATCTCCTCTATCCCTTCCCCTTGAAATACGGGTGCAGATGCCGCAGGAATATTGGAAGAACCATTGACTAACAAACGGTTAGGTTCTCCAGGGTTGGATCCAGGAATGAGGACAACGCCCTCTACGGGAGCGGTGGAGGGGACGGATGTCAGTGCGGGTGCCTTGACACTTATGGGTGGAGCTGCGTGAATAGAGAGGTCACTAACGTGAAGAAACTGTTCACGAAGACGAAGCTGTGCCACCTCTTTTTTCTGAAGGGAGCTTGAGAGTGCGTCACGCTCAAAGGAGGTCTCAGGGAGCTTAGTATGCTCCAATAACTCTTCTTTGAGGGACTCTAAATGCCCTATCTCTTGATAGTTTAATACGGTAGTGGCGGTTAAATTTCCCAACACAAGAAGCAAGACAAACAAAGTTGTTTTAACGGTTTTAGGGGTGAGCATCGATGAATGTAACTGCTCTACGAGAAGCGATTGGATAAAGAAACGAGGTTTTTTAAGTGCTTCTTTGAGAGGAATAGAGGTGTCCATCGCAAAGTAATCCGAATCAATTTCGATTACAACTTCTTCAATAGTGGTTAATACTTTTCCATTCTCCAGACGAATCGGGTATTCTTCCTCGGCAAATACCCATTGAGCAAAGGTGAATTTTTCAATGACGGCACCATTGGAAAAAGATTGTAATTTAAGTGCAATGTCAGCAGGGTTATAGGCGATGAGGCTGTAACTATTCCGGCCAAGCCTTCTGGCAGCATAGTGATAATCATCACTTAAATCGAAGAGTGCCGAACCAAAGGTGACGGCTTCTTTGGCTGTTTTAACATTGAGTGTCGCTTGAATCGCCCAATAATCAGAAGGGGAGAGAATCACAATGCTATTTTTGGAAAAGGAATCAGGCAGTTCATCTCCATACACCAAAAGGGCAGGGGAAGATACAAAACGGCGTAAGAAACGATTAAAGAAATTCAATGCGTTGCACTTTCTTGTCTAAAAGATTATATTGAAATCTGAGATGCTCTACTTGGGCATTTTCAGTTATAACGACATCACATGCAAGCGCATAGGATGTATTGGGTTTATAGATGAAAAAATAGTTATCAAATACCGTTGCCAATGCTGGCTCCGAAGCAATCGCCTCATCTTTGGAAGCAAATGCTTTGGTACGATAAGCGGTGAGAGAACGTATTTTTTCTGCACCAACGGTAGGGAGGATAAGCGATAAAGTTTCAGTATTTACAGCATTAAAATCCATCTTTCCCTCCTCATATCCAATATATTTATCCCACGGTATCGACAAAATAGTCGTATCTCGCGTCAGCTCAATGTAGCGTGCCAAAATGAGATTAAACTGTTTTTCATTATTGATAATCCCATTTTTACAATCAGGCTGTGACCACACTATCTCAGTGTCTTTCCCTCGCTCTGTAGTATCAATGTCGATTGTATCAAAAATGAGCTTAAAAAAAATGTCAGGATCGGCAATCGGGCGTGCAGTAAATATCCTCATGAGCAAAGTAACTTGAGCGTCATTAATAACTCCAGCTGCACTTATGAGAGAATTGATATTGAGACGATTATAAGGAGACGAAAGAGATGCTTTCAAGATAAAATCTTTTTTCTTACTCTCCAAGTGCAAGGGAATCTTCATCGCTAAATCAAGTTCTTCCGCCCCCGTGATTGAATTAAGAAGAGTTGGCAGTTGAATTTCCAAATCACTAATAACCCGAAGGGCGGCACTTTGGGTGAAACTACTATTTCCTAGCTTTGACAATTGTGTACTCTGAGTTAACATTAATGCAACAATCCCCATCATAACAGTAATAAGGATTAAGGTCATCATTAAGACTATTCCACTTTTCTTCATACCAACTCGCAATTTTCATCCCTATAAAGTCTATTCGATAAAGCCTCTAAAAAAGGGGCTTTACTGACACCCATCACACTCCATAGAGCGATCCGCCGTATCTTGTTTTTGTTCTGGTGATTG
>CANMHZ010000039.1 GCA_947497635.1 Helicobacteraceae bacterium
AACCCTTAAAGCTTCGGCAAACTATGAGGTAAAAACAAGCTACGCATTCACAGTAAGTGCAAACGATGGTGTAACCACCCCAACAACTAAAGATGTTGTTGTAAGTGTTAACAACCTTGATGAAGTGGCTCCAAATATTACTTCAAGCACAACAGCTACAGCGATCAATGAAAACAGTGGAGCAGCTCAAGTTATTTATACGGCTACCTCTACCGATACAGGTGATAGTGCTACAGGTGCTACAACCTACACCCTCAAATCAGGAAGTGATACAGGACTTGCTATTAACAGTACCACAGGAGCGGTAACCCTTACTGCTAATCCTAACTTCGAAACCAAATCGTCGTATAACTTCACTGTCGTGGCAACGTATACCGCAGGTAATGCGAGTGAGAAAGCGGTCACCTTTGCAGTCACCAATCTTGATGAAGTTGCTCCAACTATCACATCAGGTACAACAGCAACCGTAGCTGAAAACGGTTCCACCGCAACGGTAATTTATACCGCAACATCAACCGACAGTGCCGATATAACATCTGGAACCACCTATAGCCTTAGCGGTGTCGATGCAACATTGCTCAACATCAATAGTTTAACAGGTGCCGTAACCCTTAAAGCTTCGGCAAACTATGAGGTAAAAACAAGCTACGCATTCACAGTAAGTGCAAACGATGGTGTAACCACCCCAACAACTAAAGATGTTGTTGTAAGTGTTAACAACCTTGATGAAGTGGCACCCACTATCACCTCCAGTGTAACAGCCTCAACGATCAATGAAAACAGTGGAGCAGCTCAAGTTATTTATACGGCTACCTCTACCGATACAGGTGATAGTGCTACAGGTGCTACAACCTACACCCTCAAATCAGGAAGTGATACAGGACTTACTATTAACAGTACCACAGGAGCGGTAACCCTTACTGCTAATCCAAACTATGAAACTAAATCTTCGTATAACTTCACTGTAGTGGCAACGGATAGCGTAGGTAATGCGAGTGAGAAAGCGGTGGTTTTGGCGATTAATAATGTGAATGAGTCTCCAGTCTCATCCGATACTAATATTACAATAACTCAAGGGACGAATAAGATTTTAACTCTTTCTGATTTTGTATTCAACGATGTAGATATTGGAGATACTTTTTCCAAGGTAATAATTACATCATTACCAGTTGCAGGCAATTTAGCATATGGAGGCGTTTCAGTTGTTGTGGGGCAAGAAGTAAATGCGGCTGACATTAGTAGTGGAAAACTCATATACGCTCCATCAGGTAACGATAGCGGAGCAAATTACGCATCGTTTGGATTCAAAGTATCCGATGGAATAACCTATTCGGCAATTGCAAATTTAGTTACTTTTGACATACATGTCGTTGTGGTGAATAGTGCTCCTACGTTTATTGTCAGAGATGGAAAAGTAACAACGGATATAGGTACAAATACGATTGATAGTGGCAGTAGCATCACCCTCCAAGCAGATGGAAAGATTTTGGTGGCGGGAACCAGTGGTGCTGATTTCGCTGTAGTGCGCTACAACACGGATGGAACACTTGATACAACCTTCAGTGGCGATGGAAAAGTAACAACGGATATAGGTAATACGATTGATAGTGGCAGTAGCATCACCCTCCAAGCAGATGGAAAAATTTTGGTCGCTGGAACCAGTGGTAGTGATTTCGCTGTAGTGCGCTACAACACGGATGGAAATTTAGATACACCATTTAGCGGAAATGGTTCCGTGTTTCATCCCCAGTATTCCAGGACATATGATGGTATTACATATAATTTTCCAAGTTTCTGGACATCGGTTGATACATTAGGTGCTGGTCACAGTGTCGCCTCCTCCTATGGAAAGATTTTAGTAGCGGGAGCGAGTGATAATAATTTTGCCTTAGTTCGCTACAATATTACTGATGGAACAATTGATACAATATTCGATGGCGATGGAAAAGTAACAACGGATATAGGTACAAATACGATTGATAGTGGTAGCAGCATCACCCTCCAAGCAGATGGAAAGATTTTGGTGGCGGGAACCAGTGGCGGTGATTTCGCTGTAGTGCGCTACAGCACGGGTGGAATAACGGATGGAACACTTGATACAACCTTCAGTGGCGATGGAAAAGTAACAACGGATATAGGTACAAATACGATTGATAGTGGCAGTAGCATCACCCTCCAAGCTGATGGAAAAATTTTGGTCGCTGGAACCAGTGGTAGTGATCTCGCTTTGGTGCGCTACAACACGGATGGAACACTTGATACAACCTTTAGTGGCGATGGAAAAGTAACAACGGATATAGGTACAAATACGATTGATAGTGGCAGTAGCATCACCCTCCAAGCAGATGGAAAAATTTTGGTCGCTGGAACCAGTGGTGGTGATTTCGCTGTAGTGCGCTACAATACGGATGGAACACTTGATACAACATTCTCACCTTTGAAGAACACCGTAGATAGCTCTCCTACTTATACAGAGAACGCCAGTGTAGTTCTGCTGGCTTCAAATGCCCACATTATAGACACAGCGCTTTCAGCTCTTGGAAATTACAATGGAGCAACATTGACTCTGATGCGTCATGGTGGGGCAAGCCTCCAAGATGTATTTTCAGCTTCAGGCGGAACGCTTACTCTTCTCACAGGTGGTAGTGACTTTGGTGTAGACGGGGTTACTATTGGGCATGTTGTTAGCAATGATTCAGGCACCCTTGCGCTAAGTTTTAATACCAATGCAACTGAATCACTCGTTAGCACGGCGATGCAGCATATCGCTTATGCCAACACCTCGGATGCTCCTCCCACGACAGTTAAAATTGACTGGACGTTTAGTGATGGCAATACAGGTGCTCAAGGAGCAGGAGGGGAACTCTCTACTTCTGGAAGCACAACGGTAAACATTACTGCGGTAAATGATCATCCCGTCTTGGCACACGCATTAGTTGATCAAATAGTGCAATATGGTAATCTTGTAAATTATACTTTTGCATCAGATAGTTTCATTGATCCAGATGGAAATTCCCTGACCTACACTGCTAGCATGGATAATGGTGCAGCGCTCCCGTCTTGGCTTTCGTTTAATCCAGTGACTCACACTTTTACAGGAAGAACGACTGTCAACGATATTAGTACGCTAAACTTAAAAGTTACCGCTACTGATAGCTCTATGACTTCTTCTTTTGATAATGTTTCAATTACGGTTTCTGATGACCATTCCAATACTCTAGCAGGCGCTACAACGATGACGCTGGGGGCTCCGATCCTAGCAAATATCGAAATTCCTTCGGATGTGGATTATTTTAAAGTTGATCTGACTGCTGGGCAAAATTATTCGTTCTCGATGGATGCAAGTGGTACAAATACCCTTGATACTGCATATCTTCAATTGCTATTAAACGCATCGGGTACTATTATTAATACACAGTCTGATAATAATATAGCAGAATTCACTTATGCGACTGCATTGTCGGGAACTTATTATCTAGCAGCTTCAGAATTGGGTAATGATGCCATAGGATCTTATACTATCAATGTGTCTGTTATCTAGTCACTCCAATTATTATTTTTAGACAAGCGTACGAAGCTATTTTGTGAAGGCTTCGCACTACCCTTTGGAGATGAATGCAGTTCACTATTTAACGCAAAGGATGTGCTATTTGGTATCCCCCGTAACCCCCAAAAAATCAAACACATATTAAAACCTTGTACACCCTATCTGCAAGGAGATAAATGTACCATTCACAACCTGAAAATTTCTTCTTTAGTTTCAATTTCAATTAGCTTAATATAATGCACTGTCTCCCAAAGTCAACTTCCTGATACACTCCTCCGCCTTCGTTCAAACCTACCAATCACATGTCTCAGCAAATGTCTTTTTGCAGTGTCTCTGTACCCTTATAAGATGATAATACCTTTATAAAACAATAATACGGGGTTACATCATGAAAGTCGGTTACGCGAGAGTTAGTTCAAATGGTCAAAATACGAACACGATAGTATCAAATTGAATCGGCTTGATAAGGCAAATCCTGTAAAAATGCTAAGTATTCAAATAGTAGCGTCATATATGTGGAAAGAATTATTCTAGTTCAAAGGTAAGGATACGGGCTTATATCGTAGTTATTACGAAATACCGAATATATTAGTGGCGAAAAATAGCCGAAAAAAGGATAAAAAAGCATTGACCTGAAAGAGTCTAAAAATAGCATTTTAGTCGATAGAATAAAAGATTTATGAGAGTTTTTAGTGATTATTAAAAAGGTTGGTTGCGGAAGCAGGATTTGAACCTACGACCTTCGGGTTATGAGCCCGACGAGCTACCGGACTGCTCTATTCCGCGATAAAAGAAGTGTAACAATAAACAAACTAAAGCTAGTTCGTAGAAGGTGATTATAGCTAAAACCTTTAGCTTTGTCAAGAGTTTTAAAGATGGATGGGGTAGGAGGACTCGAACCTCCAATCTACAGTACCAAAAACTGTTGGCATACCATTTGCCTATACCCCAAGCTATTCTTGAGCGTATTATAGACTTTTTTACGTTATTTGTCTAGTCTTTTTCGCTCGTTTTGGCTATTTTTTTTGATAATAGCCTGTAATCCCCGCCATGGTGCGCCCCATATTAAGCAGTAGCATATCGGCAATCACGAGTGCTGCCATCGATTCGGCAACGACGGAGCCACGAACGGCAACGCAGGGGTCGTGTCGTCCTTTGAGAGATACGTGGACACTTTCGTTTGAGGTATTGGTGCTCTCTTGATCGACGAAGATAGAGGGGGTCGGTTTGAAGTGCACGCGAATGAGGACATCATCACCGTTACTCATCCCCCCTAAAATTCCCCCGGAGTGGTTGGTTTTAAAACCGTTTGGGGTGATGGCATCGTTATTTTCACTGGCTAAGAGTTCAGCACTGTGAATCCCCTCTCCTATTTCGACCGCTTTGACAGCATTGATACCCATCATGGCGGAGGCTAAGACAGCATCAAGCTTGGTATACAACCCCTCCCCTAATCCTATTGGTAGTCCTGATATTTTTACCGTAGCAACTCCTCCGACGGAGTCATGATTGTTTTTAGCGGCTAATATTGCCTCTTTTTGAGCTTCTTCGACATCTTTATCAAGGGCATAAATAGGGCTATTTTGCGGGTACGAAAAATCGAGAGATTGCGCTTCGATTCCATGGATAGCACTGATACCGCTGGAAAAATCAATCCCCAAAGGTGTGAGCATTAGCTTTGCCACCGCACCCCCTGCAACACGAGCGGCTGTTTCACGAGCAGATGAGCGCCCTCCTCCACGATAATCACGAATGCCGTATTTATGAAAATAGGTAAAATCAGCATGCCCTGGGCGAAAAATATTTTTGATATTTGCATAGTCACCGCTTTTTTGATCGGCGTTGTAAATTACCATCATGATAGGCGTTCCTGTGCTGATCCCCTCAAATACTCCGCTGAGGATTTCAACTTTATCGGCTTCTTTACGTGCGGTTGCAAACTCGTTTTGCCCTGGTTTACGACGGTCAAGTTCACTTTGTATATAGGCTTCATCAATGGCTAATCCAGCAGGGACACCATCGAGAAGACATCCGATTGCCTTTCCGTGGGATTCACCAAAGGTGCTAATGCAAAAGCGTTCTCCGAAGCGGTTCATTTAAGTTCCTTAGAGAGAATCTCAAGTGCTATTCTTGCTGCCTCTTGTTGCGCATGTTTTTTGCTTTTACCAAAAGCTGAGGAGTAGCGTTTCCCATCGATAAAAGCGGCTATTTCAAACTCTTTTTTGTGATCAGGTCCATGCGAAGCGACAAGCTGGTAATCGGGAGTGATACCGTAGTGCGCTTGCGTAAGCTCTTGGAGAGAGGTTTTGTAATCTTTGAAGAGGGAATCAAGGGAAATATCTTGGTGGACGAGTTCGAGAAGTTCTACGGCAATATTTTGAACCGTGAGAAGTCCTGATTCGAGATAAATCGCTCCCATAACGGCTTCAAAGGCATTGGCAAGAAGAGAGCTTTTGGTTCGCCCGTGGTTATTTTCTTCGGCATTGGAGAGGTAAATGTATTCACCCAAATGAAGGTAATTGGCAAGGAGAGTAAAGCCATCTTCATTGACAAGGGAAGCTCTCATTTTGGATAGATTTCCTTCATCGAAGTGGGGGAATTTTTTATAAAGATATTCACCGACGATAAGATCAAGTACCGCATCTCCCAAAAATTCGAGTCGCTCATTATTGTAGGGCTGCTTATGGCTTTTGTGCGTCAGCGCTTCAATAATGAGCTTCGAATCGTGAAATTGGTACCCTAAACGTTGTTGTAGGGTTTGTAAGTTGTTCATTGAATTAGTATCCTTTTTATTTTTCTGCTTCTTCACGGGTGATTTGATCACACCGTTCGTTTTCAATATGACCGAAGTGTCCTCGTACTCATACCCCTTCCATCACTGAAAAGAGTTATTGTCTTCAAATCGTTCCTTTGCTAAGCTCATAATACTCTCTATCGAATCAATCGCATGACACGATGGGCAACGGTGAAAAGCAAAGAAAGAGGGTTGATGACACTCTTTGCATACATATTCAAATTGTAAGGTCGCTTTGGAATTGCCACACGATTTTAAGGTAATCAGGGTGTCAAGTTCAAAAATACTGCTTGAATGTGAAAGATCACAAACGCCTTTGGCACTAAAGAGCTCTCGTAAAAATCCGTTGCGTGCAATTATATCGAAATCGAGATGATTGGACGGTATGCGCCATAAAATATCCGCAACTCTATGGGAAAGGGAAGGGTCGAAGTGGCTCCATGCTAAAGCAGGACGGTGAGTAAAGAGATATTCAAAGACCAAATAGCCAAGATGAGCATGGCTAACATAGAGATTAACTAAAAAGGTAGCTGTTTCATCAACGGATATTTTGGGATTGGCGATTATTTGCCGTGCTTCCAAATAAAGTTTTTCACATCCTGCAGTGCCTTGAAGTTCGGTGAGGGATTCCATAACTTCTAGGGCATTGCCAAACTGTTGGAGCTGTTCGTAGATGAGAATTAAATGATGAAGAGCTTGCGGTGTTCTAGGGTGATTTTGGAGCACTTGCAAAAAGCTTTGACGAGCACGCTCTAAAAAACCCGCTTTAAAATAGGCGCGCCCGAGTTTAAGAAGTACCTCTTTTTGGACAATTTTATCATTTTTGTTACTCAAAAGTGCGAGATAAATTTCAATACTTTTTTCAAAGTTCCCTTGATGCTCAAATCCATGGGCAAGAAGGAGCCACGTTTCATTGGTAATGATGTTTCCATGTATTTGAGAAGCAATAGTTGTTTCATCATACGTTGTATCGAAATTTTCTAAAAAATTTTCTAGCTCTTTGTGTTCATTGGCGCTTTTTCGTCGTCCCCACCAATAGCTAATAAAGGAGAGGAGAAAGAGAAGGAGAAAAAAAACGATGATTCCAAAAAGAGGATCGCGGTATTCAATATAAAAAGTATCCATCAAAAGAACCTTTCTACCATCAGCTGCATAGAAGTTTTTCCATTGAATTCATTTTTATTAACGGTATAACTACAACTCATTATCCGATCTTTTGGGGATTCTACTATGCGTCTAAAGGCAATTAGCTCCACGCTTTGAGGATGAAGGGGATTAGGGCGAAGTTCAAGACGGCTATGCGATTTGTCACTTCCGAAGAGTTTGATATTGACGACATGAGCATCGCGCAGTAAAAACCGTGGACGAGGGTTCCCCTCACCATAAGGCTCATATTTCTCTAATAGCTCTAGTAATGGATAGACAATTGCATTGGGAGCCAATTCACCGACTACCTCATCTTGAGGGATAAAATCATCAGGATGGACAGAGGTGCTTGCAGTGTTAATCCCCTCACGAAAGGCATTTACGTTTTCAATGCTCATTGCCATCCCTGCCGCCATTTTGTGTCCGCCAAATTTCCCTAATAAATGCTCTTGCGATTTGATCAAACTAAAAAGGTCAACGTTTCCGATACTGCGACCAGAACCTTTGGCGATACCGTTATGGATACTCAAAACAATGGCAGGTTTTTGAAAATGGTTGACAAGGCGTGAAGCGACGATTCCCACTACGCCCTCATTCCACCCCTCACCAGCTACGACGATAATCGCATCTTCTGGGTTCACTTCTTGCATGGCAACTTCTGTGGTGAGAGCTTCAATCTCTTTGCGTAGGGCATTAAGAGAGGTGAGAATTTCAAACTGTTTATAGGCACTTTGGGTGGTATCGGCGTTTAGAAAATCCAATGCGATAGAAGCGTCTTCAAGTCGTCCAGCCGAGTTAATACGCGGAGCAATTTGAAAACCAATATCCTCAGAGGAGATACGAGTTTTGTTAAGAATATCACGGATAATGACAAAAGCAGGAATATCTGACGTACTCATCATTGCTAATCCTGCTTTTACCAGTGCACGGTTAGCTCCTACGAGCGGCATCACATCGGCGATAATAGCAAGAGCCAAAAAAGGGAAAAATTGACGCATATCAAGGGTAACATTCAGTTCACTTTTAAGCAGTCCCATAAGAAGCCATGCCACTTGCGCCCCACAAATCTCTTTATGAGGATAAGGGCAATCGTGTTGTTTTGGGTTCACAATGGCATAAGCATCGGGGAAAATATTTCCTACGGTATGGTGATCGGTGATGATAAGATCTATCCCTCTGTCTTTGCACACCTGCGCCGCTTCAATAGCACTGATACCATTATCAACGGTAAAAACAACATGCGCATCGATCCGTTCCAAAACTCCTTTGGATACCCCATATCCATCGGTAAATCGGTTGGGAATAGTTGCTTGAAGGGGATAATCGATTAAGCG
>CANMHZ010000040.1 GCA_947497635.1 Helicobacteraceae bacterium
AAGCCAGTAGAGGACATTTATGCTTTTTCCATAAAAAAGGATGAAGAAAAACCCGAGGAAATTGATGAAAAACCTTTTGAAAAAGAGTTCTTTGATCTTAATGTTCCAGAGGTTGCAAAAGAAGTAGAACCAGTAAAAGTTATTGAAGAAGAATCTATTAAAGAGCCAGAAGTTGTTCCAGAATCTTCCATAAACAACCATGTGGTTCTTCATTATGATATACATTCCACAGCAAGACAACTTGGAATTGATAACTCTTTTATGCAAGAATTAATTGATGAATACAAAGCTGATGCACATATCATAGCCGAGGAAATTTTTAATGCAATCAGTGCTTTTGACACCACTCTTTGGAATGAAAATGCGTCTAAGCTTAAGGGAATCAGTGATAACCTACGTCTTAGTGAGATATCCGATGAACTTAGTGTTCTTATCAAAACTCATGATGCGCAAGAAGCTAAAAAAGCTTCTAGCCATCTTATGAGCTATCTCGATCAACTTTAAGAGGAACCGACCATGCAATTAGGACTTAAAAATCGACTTCGCCTTATCAGTCTCCTTCCGATTCTGATTTTGTTTTCACTCGCCAGTTATTACGTTTATAGCTCTTATTTGAGTTATAAATCAGCACAAGTGTTACAAACACATCTTGAAAAGACGAAACAACTTAATGAGCTTATTAGTAATATCGGGCGTGAGCGTGGTATGACGGTAATGTTTTTAGGAAATGCGTCAACTGCTACTTTTAAATCGCTACAAGCGCAGCGTGTCGTTGTTGATCAAAAGATCAAAGAGTTCAGTGCTGATAAGGAATCGTCACAGATTACTGAAATTATTGCAAAATTGGAAAAAGGTCGTAAAGAGTCACGTTCATCCATTGATGCAAAAACCGCTAATTTTAATAAAATTTTTGATGATGTATATGGACAATCACAAACGAATTTATTAGGTCATCTAACTACCTTATTTTCCATTCAATCGGATGATAAAATTACCTCTATGGAGAGTAGTTACCTTTCCCTTGCAAGAGCTAGTGAATCCACCAGCTCTGAGCGTGACTATATTACGTATGTCCTATCTCGCGGAACACCACTACAAGAAAATGAAATCAGCAAGTGGTTTAGCTTAATCTCAAAAGCAGATGTTCTTAACTTTTATGACATTAATGACAAGAATCTTAAAGTAACTCTTGAAAAATCACTTTTTAGTGAAGACACCGTTGATTTACTCCAAGATATTACAACAGAGCGTGGATCAATTCTTCAAAAAAGCGCCTTAGGAGCGTATGAAACACAATCAGGTATTTGGTTTGCTATGCTCTCTGAAAAAATTGACGCTATTGGTGAGACGGAAAAGCTGCTTCTTACTGCGATAGACGAACGAACGTCTAGCGTAAAAACAGAAGCTCTTCAAATTCTTACGCTTTCCATTACGTTGTGGATTTTTTCACTTTTGATCGGGGTTTTAGGATTTCTTCTTTCTAACGAAATCGCCAAAAATATCAAAAATCTTGAATTGGTTCTTAAGCGCGTTGCTGAAGACACCCATGATAACGAAGCGGAAGAACTTAGCCATACTATCAACCTTGATACGGCAGAGGGATCTAATCAGGCGTACGCATTGCTTGAGCGTATTATTGGGCAAACTATGCACGATAAACAGTTTGCACTTGAAGCATCGGAAGCCAAATCGATGTTCTTGGCAAATATGTCCCATGAAATACGAACACCATTGAATGGTATCGTAGGGTTCACCGAATTACTCAAAGATACCGATCTTCATGACGAACAACGTGAGTTTATTGATATTATCGAAAAAAGTTCTGAAAATCTTCTTGAAATTATCAATAACATCCTTGACCTCTCTAAAATTGAGAGTAACAAACTTGAAATCGAAGATATTGCCTTTAATGCAATCGATGAGTTTGAAAGTGCTGTTGATGTTTATGCGGTTCGTGCATCTGAAAAACATATCGACCTTGGGTGCTTTATCGATCCTAGCCTTGAACGACCACTCAAAGGGGATCCTACCAAAATCAAAGAGGTTATTATCAATCTCCTCAGTAATGCTGTTAAATTTACCAACAGTGGTGGAACAGTCAACGTTGATGTTCGCCGTATTGAGAGCGACGAACATAATCGTGCCCATATACGCTTTAGTGTCAAAGATAGCGGTATCGGTGTTACCAGTGAGCAAAAATCTCGTATTTTCGAGGCGTTCGGTCAAGCCGATACTTCGATTACACGTAAATACGGTGGTACAGGTTTGGGACTCACCATTTCGAGCCGTTTCGTAGAACTTATGGGAGGCAAACTTGATCTTGAAAGTGAGCCAGGAAGTGGGACCACCTTCTTCTTTACGTTATCATTCGAAGAGATTGAGAGCCTTAATGAACCTATTAAAGGATCTTTTTCAAATATCAATGCCGTTATCCATGAAAGTAAAACTAAGAAAAAAATTCAAACCACTTATTTGAAAGAGTATCTTGACTACCTTGGGGTGAGCTATACAACTTTTAATGAATTAGATGAACTAAAAATGTTAGAACGTCAAGTAAATTATGATTTGTTATTTGTTGACAATGACTATACCAACGATGAGGAATTG
This sequence comes from Helicobacteraceae bacterium, assembly GCA_947497635.1. GTDB lineage: Bacteria > Campylobacterota > Campylobacteria > Campylobacterales > Sulfurimonadaceae > Sulfuricurvum. The sequence goes on from CANMHZ010000040.1 coordinate 2,608, forward strand.
GTTCAATTTTCAGCTACGAATGAGCAATTTGTACTTATCACTAAATCGTATTACATGAAGAAAATAGACTCTATGGGTCTGAATTTGTTCAAAGTTCTTTATGAACCACTTAACAGTTCTAAAATACGTTCGGTACTTGAATCGTATGATGCAGAAGCATTCAATACGCGCAAACAAAAATCTTCACGTCGCAAGAAGTTTGATGAAAAGAATTCTCGATTTGCTGCTAATGTACTCGTTGCTGAAGACAATATCATTAATCAAAAGCTCATCAAGCGAACCCTTGAAGATTTAGGACTTACCATCACGTTGGCGAACAATGGTCTTGAAGCATTTGAAAAACGTAAAAATGGAGAATTTGATCTCATCTTTATGGATATTCAAATGCCTGTTCTTGATGGGATGGAAGCAACCCAAGAAATTCTCGATTTCGAAGAAGATTATGACCAAGCGCATGTCCCTATCATTGCCCTCACCGCAAATGCCCTTAAAGGGGATCGTGAACGCTTTATGTCAGTAGGTATGGATGAATACACCACGAAGCCGTTGGTACGTAGTGACATAATTAATTTGCTTAATAATTATCTCTCCCATAAGATCGTGGAAATCAATGTTGTTCCTAAATCAGCAGAGGCTATTATTGGTGAGAAAGAGTCTCCTGTAGTTGCTGTTGAAGAACCTCAAGAAATCGTAGAAAATACGGTGGAAGCAATCGAAGAAAGTATTCCCCCAATTCCAGAAGAAGAAGTTGTCGTAGAAAAAATCCCTGAGCTGCAGCCTGAAGAGATTACACTAGAAGAGATCATAGAGGTGCCAGGAGAGGCTGTTGCTAGCATAGTTTCTGCTTATGATGCTGATATCTTGTTGGCCAAACAAAATCCTATTGAGATGAAACTTTTTGGTCGCATTCTTGATGATTTGGGCTACACTTATATTGGCGTTAACAGTAGTGATGCGCTGAAGAGTAATATAATGACTAAACGCTATAAGTTAGCATTATTCGATAAGACATTACCTAACCTTGACCTCAAGGAACTCTATGATACAATTCACTCTAATAACAACGACATATCGTTGGTCATGTTAACTGACCCTAATCTTGACACTGATCGAAACGATGTGCTGTACGTTCATGAGATGATTAAAAACATTATCAATAAAGACCTTTTACGTCTTGTATTTGAAAAATTTATCTAAACAAGGAACTCTAAATGGATGGTAAAAAGCTTAAGATTCTCGCAGTTGATGATGATATGATTAACTTGAAATTGTTAAAATCAATGTTGATGAAATCACCGAATGTTAGCGCTATTGTAGAAGCCAAGAATGGTGCTGATGCAATCGGTATTCTCAAAAGTCAAGATGATATTGATATTATCTTACTTGATATACTTATGCCAGTTATGGGTGGTATTGAGATGTTAAAAGTGATTCGTGCAGATGACTCTCTTCGTCAACTTCCCGTCATCGTCCTTACAACGGATGAAACGAAAAAAGGGGAGGCATTGGAATGTGGTGCCAATGGTTTTCTTATGAAACCTATCCGTGAGAAAGATGTTCTCTCTAAAATTGCACAACTTACGATTTAAATTCTACTTTCACTCTTCCCGTTAATGCGGGAATATTACTTCCCTTTTCGTGTTATGTTAAAGAGTAGTCTCTCAACCTATAGATCTACAGTTGCATAGCCCTTTAAATAATGCTGTCATCCACGCTATTATCATTACTATCTCCCAGACCATAAAGAGAAGTTGCTACATATATTATAATAGTGAAATCCAACAGTAATGGTCTTATTGGGTAAGTTCAAACTTTGCCGATGCGCACGCATAAAGACGTTGGAAGCAACGTCTCCGCTTATTGCACAGCCGGTGCGTAGTCGTAGGTTAAGCCACCACTTACAGTCGTTAGTTTACTAGACTTGCTATTAGTGCTGCTATTCGTTGTAGTCGTTTTCATACTTCCTGATGAACCTATCGGTGGAACGATACTGATATTGAAGCACGGATGGGTTAAGCAATTGAGATTTGTTCCTGATGGGTCACTGTACGTCAATGCCGTCTGTCCGTACCATAACCATGACTCGGTGTCGATATGGGCTTTTGCACTAAAAGGAATTGTTGTAGGGGGAGCAAACGTATACGATTTTACTCCATTAGTATACGTTGTACTCGTTGGTAAACTTCCAGCTGGCACTTGGGTTACAAGCGCATTTCCATCGGTTGTATCATTATGAAGTTTATTGATATACCACTGCGCATCATTACGGCTTGGTGAAAGTACAGTGCCTGCTAATGTCGGTGTATTGTATACTTCATACCATCCGTTTGCAATAGCGTCAGCAGTGTTTCCGAATACACGGATGTCACGAGGGATGATGCGACCGTAGACGAAAGTGGTGTTACTATTAGTCGTTAAATTAGTATCAGGAAGATAATTTATTTTGCTAGTAGCTAAAGAACTACAATTTCCTGATGTTTGACATTTGATTTGTAAGTTTTGCATTTGTAGCATAATAGGATTAAATGGTGTTGTCTGATTACGATCAAAATTTACAGTGAGATCAAAATTTATCGTACCATTCTTATCTTTCAAAAAACTGGTACTCGGAATTGATACATAGGGAGACGAGCTATTTGACACTGGGGATAAAACGGAAGCATTTGTATCACGCCAAAGATTTCCATTCGTATCCTTTTCCTGGAAACGGTATCGCCAAAATGTTCCAGTTGGGTACTGATATACAGTTGGAAATGTCAGATTTGCATCAAGATTTACAGACTCAGCATAGCAGTTAGAAACAAAGTTATTTAACATCTCATTGCCTTGTCCTAATGCCTTAATTTCTCCCGAATAACGAACACCCATTTGATTACTTGTCTTTAAATCATGCATATATGTCCAAACATTATTGTTGTTCTTTATATCCGTTGTAAATCCTGCCCCCTTGGTCATTTGAATAGTACTAATATCAAAAGTATAAGGTCTAAATGTCAGATTATAGTCATTATAGACAGTAGTAGGGGATGAGTTTTTCAAATGGCTTGAAGAGATATCACACCCTACCATGTTCGCATCATACGTGCTAGATGAATTATAAACAGGGACGATATCACTACCGCTTACACAATCACCACCCGTTTGCCAATGTGTTCCAATATGATGTGCTGGTGTGGCTTGATCGGCTTCGGTCCAATTGGTATCGCGAATTTTTAATTCATATCTCCCTACATTATCATAATGATACATTTTATTTGTAACGGTTCCATTTATAAAAGAAAAAGATAGATTTTGATCATTTACATCATTGCATCCAGTGACGACATGACCATTCGTTGACCACAACATAGTTGTATTCTGATCTATAGTATACCCAGCTGTTGAATTTGAATTCTTATGATTAGTTGCATTGAGATCCATACGATACGAATAGCCAGCCGAAAGATTAGCATCATGAGCTGCAGAAATTAATCCCGTTGGATCTTTGATCTGTAAATTGAATGCTTCAGGACGGATCGTAAAATTATCACGTGAGCATACTTTGTTCGTTTTTAGCCCATAAACACATTCCATACATACATGTAGTTCATCAGCTGTCATCCCACTATTTCCGCCACCATTGCCATTACTTCCGCACCACGCTGTTATTGCCCCTGAATTACCATTAGGAGGGACAAATCCAGTATTGCACGAAGCACCTCCATAACTTGGGAAATTAGCAAGTTTATAGCTATTAGCTCCTAGCGTCTCAATTTTAAGAGTATCATTATTATCATTCACTACATTCCAACTAATTCGAAATGCTGCATTCTTGCGCACATTTCCATAAAAAGAATCCTCAGTAACCCCAGTATTGAATCCCGTTCCAAAAATATCTTTGTTAAAATCGACATTGGTTACATTCGTCGCTGAATTACCCATTAGTACCCATGCTCTACTTGTAATATTACTATCAGCGGTATTACAAGCCGTAATCGAATCAGAATAAGGGCTCAGGTCAATTATTTCTACTGCCAGCATTGCATTAGTCGCTTTTACTTTGTCCAAATTCACGGGATCAAATGAGACTATTTTTAAGTTCGTCGGACGATTCGCTATTTGTGTCGGAAGATTATACTTCACACTAGTCGAATCTGCATTCAGAGCCGACCCTGTGTTTAACAAGGGGTCAACGATATTGAATCCACCTGAATTTGAATTGTATGCGACACCAAAACTATTATTAAAATCACTACATTTACGAATAGGCAATCCAGTAAAATCAATACCGAGTTGATCGTTACGATAACTTACGAGATAAATATTTTCACTCGCATTTTGGTCACCGATTCGTGCATTATATTTAAATTTTGTAAGAGCATTTTTAGCAATATCTCCACCCATACTAGATGACGCACCAACACCCAATAAGAATTTCGTAGTATTAGTATCACTATAAAATCCAGCCGTATCCAAGTCACTTGTAGCATCTGTTCTTATCGCATAGCTCGTTCCCGGTATCGGTGCGATACTCATACTACTGGCTACATAAGTCATCTCGCGAGGTTTATCAAATACTTTTTCAATAGCAACCTTTTTAGCCACTTCATTATTTTTATTTGTAATACCTACATCATAGGTGACCGTATCCCCTGATGATGGTATATGAGTTGATGTTACTAGTGCATTATTAAAGGAAACATCTTCGGTGTAACATACATCGGGGGTATACAACTCAGTTGAAAATGCAAAAACACCCGGAAAATATTCATCTCCTCCACTACTAAGTGTAACAGTTGTTGCTGTTTGAGCATTACCAATAATTGAAGTTGCTGAACTGGTCGTTCCAACATTAAAGGTATCAATATCGACCCCTATGGTATTGGCACAACTAGGATTACGTGTCGTAACATTGACCCCTTCAATCTGTTCACTGGAGTTAAAAACATTACTCCCTAGCGATTGTGCCGTATTCGTATTGTCAGTCATGGTAACACTGTCTGAGAGTGAAATATCCCCCTCTCCGCCAAAGAGCAAGAATTTCGAGTTTACATCTCCACTTGTTGGAGTCAAAAACCCTGATAAGGTTACCGGTTTGTTGTTATAAATTCCGTCTGTTCCGCTTGCCCCTTTGTAAATACCCATAAAGCCATCGTATACTGAAATATTTTTGAGAGATGCCGTTTGATCTTTATAGACGATCACCAATGACCAAGCACCGTATCCATTACTCATCTCCTCAGCATTAACATTAGCAGCCCAATACGTCCCTTCTAATCCCGCTTTTACATAATCGGTGACATCTGCCACCCCTTGATACTCAAATTGGCTGGTTGTCCAGTTGAATTTGCTTGGGTCTGTCTGAATGGTAACATAATCACTCATTGTCGGTGTTTTAAATAGGACACTTTGCCCATTTGCTTTTTTAGAGGAGGAGCTATTCAAACGCCCCTGCCAATACAACCCCGCCCATTCGATATCATCAGCCACAATATTATCGGGAAGTGATAAATTAGCCGAGGTTGAATTTAATCGAGTAAAGGTTGATGTCGCCGTATCTTTAGTGGCAAATTTGAGCGTTAAATTATTATTATTGGTTGTCGCCGGAGCACATTGCGTTCCGCTTAGCATGATTGAGTTCCCGATAATTTGCATATTACCATTTATATTTGCATTAAACGTTTTTGTAAAATCACGTGTATTAGGATTCGATGTATTGATGGAACATGAAGCAAGCTGGCTTTGATACGTTTTTCCACTTTTTGTGTATTGAGCAACATATTCCATTGTTGAGAGACTAAAGCCGAATCCAGTTTGATCATAAATAGTATGTGATTCACTCGTCCCCCACGTCGAAGAGGTATCTGGACGATAGACGATACCTTTATTATACGTACCGCTAAAATTAAAATTTGAACCAAATGAC
>CANMHZ010000041.1 GCA_947497635.1 Helicobacteraceae bacterium
TTAACAAGAGCTGTAGAGGTAACCCCATCCACATCATAATCCCCGACAAGGGCAATTCTCTCTCCATTACGAATCGCACCCGCAAGACGTTTGGCGGCTTTGGTTGCATCTTTGAGAAGGGAGGGGTGAGGAATATCAGAGAGTTTTTCACTAGTGTGACAGAATCTCTCGCTTAAAAAAGCTTCTAACCCCTGATGGGTCAGAAGGGGAGCGCTAGGCAGGATTGGTTTGCTCAAAGGTCGCTCTCACAAATGCGAGGATAGAAGGATTTGGGCTTTGGAGATGAGAGGTAAACTCAGGGTGAAACTGTACCCCTAAAAACCATGGATGACTTGGAATTTCAACGGCTTCAATAAGACCATTGGACTCACCTGTAATCATCATTCCAGCCTCTTCCAGTGCCGTACGGTAGGTCGGGTTGGCTTCATAACGGTGACGGTGACGCTCATGAATCAGAGCTTCACCGTTGTATGCTGCACGTAAATGAGAACCCTCTTTCGTCTCACACGGATATTCTCCAAGACGCAAAGTTCCCCCCATAGGTGAATGGTGGGTACGTAACTGCGCTTGTCCTGATTGGTCGATAAAGTTATCAATAAGATAAATCATCGGATGGGTCGTAGTGGGATTAAACTCAATAGAGTTTGCATCCTCGTACCCTAATACATTACGGGCGTATTCGACAAGAGAGAGTTGCATCCCCAGACAAATCCCAAGATAAGGGAGTTTGTTTTCACGTGCGTAACGGATCGCTTGAATTTTTCCCTCTACCCCACGATTCCCAAATCCTCCTGCAACAAGAATGGAATCACACTCAGCAAGTAACGCTTCTGCACCCACTGCTTCGATTTTTTCACTGTCAATCCAGTTGATGTGAACGCGGGTATCGAGGTGTGCTCCTGAGTGGATAAGCGCTTCGATGAGGGATTTGTACGATTCTTTGAGTTCTAAATATTTACCCACAAAACCAATATTGACGAGATGCTTAGGAGAGACGATCTTTTTGACCAATAAATCCCATTGTTCCATATCGGGTTTCAACTCACCAAGCCCTAACTCTTTGGCAATAGGGGCAAGGATGTTTTGTTGCAAAAAGCTCAATGGGACGGCATAAATCGTTTGCTCGTCCATCGCTTCGATAATACTGTCACCGCTTACATCACACGCTAACGCAAGTTTTTTCTTAAATGTTTTTGGAAGTTTCTCTTCACTGCGTGCGATAATCATCTGAGGGGTGATACCGATACGGCGAAGCTCTTGAACAGAGTGCTGCGTTGGTTTGCTTTTGTGTTCCCCTGCTGCTTTGATAAATGGGATAAGGGTAACGTGGATGAAAAATGTCCCCTCTACTTCGTCATCATGCTTCATCGTACGAATCGCTTCCATAAATGGCAATCCTTCGATGTCTCCTACCGTACCGCCAAGCTCAACGACAAGAATCTCATGCCCTTCTCCCGCTTTTTTGATACGATCAACGATTTCACCGACGATATGAGGGACGACTTGAATCGTTTGACCCAAATAACCGCCACTTCGTTCACGCTCAATAACGCTGCTGTAAACTTGACCTGTAGTGAAGTTACTCGTACGTAAAAATGAATCATTCAAGAAACGCTCATAGTTCCCAATATCCAAATCGGTTTCTGCACCATCTTTGGTAACAAACACTTCACCGTGTTCCAACGGACTCATTGTTCCTGGATCGACGTTGATATAGGGATCTATTTTAAGCATCCCAACGTTTTTGCCAGAGTGCTTGAGAAGTGCGCCGACACTGGCAGCGGTAATCCCTTTACCAAGAGAACTCAATACTCCACCGGTTACAAAAATATACTTGGTCATTTAACTAATCCTTAATCATTTTTGGTTGAATAATAGGCCAAAGGGGCACGTGTATCGACGTTTTACGGTCGTAATTTAAGTCTGCCATTATATACTGTTAAGACTTATAAAAAGGACAATATCAAATGGAATCGGCTCTGTATTATCTTACGATTGCATTGGGAATTTCGATTATTGTTAATCTTATCCTCATGCGATTTGGTGTTTCCCAAATCATCGGCTATATTATGACAGGTACGTTAGTGGCGTACGCATTTGATTTACGTCATTTAAAAGACTCACACACATTGGAAGCGATTGCTGAATTTGGGGTGGTATTTTTGATGTTTACCATAGGGCTGGAAGTCTCATTACGTCGCCTTGCTACCATGAAAACAGATGTTTTCTTCAATGGTTTTTTACAAACGACGCTCACCGCACTTCTTTTTTTCAGTGTCACCTACGGTTTTTTTCATCTTGATTTAGCCACATCTTTGATTGTCTCGATGTCCTTGTCTCTCTCCTCTACCGCGGTGGTCTTAAGTCATCTCAAATCGACTAAAGAGATTACAAGACCCTACGGACAACGCTCCATGGGAATTTTAATTTATCAAGACCTTGCGGTTATCCCTATCTTGCTTTTAATTGGATTTTTGAGTTCGGGAGTGACTGATATTGGTGCCGTACTCTTAAATACCGCGTTAAGTGCCATAGTTATTGTCGGCTTGCTTTTTGTCGTTGGGAAGCGGGTTATGACATGGCTATTGCATTTCTCCTCTACTAGTAATGTCGATGAACTTTTTATGGGCTCTGTTCTCCTCATTGTCGTTGGGGCATCACTTGCCGTTCATGCGTTTGGATTTACCTATTCACTGGGAGCCTTTATTGCAGGGATGATTATTGCCGAAACGCACTATCACCATAAAGTGGAAGCTGATATTGCCCCCTTTAAAGATTTACTCTTAGGGACGTTTTTTGTTACGGTTGGGATGAAAATTGATCTTGATTTTTTTGCTACCCATATTGTTGAAATTTTTGCCCTTTTGATTGCTATTTTACTTCTCAAGGCGGTGGTGTTGTTTGGGGTCGTTCGGATCTATTCCAAAGCAAAAATCGCCTTTAAAACGGCGATTGCTTTAGCACAGGTAGGAGAATTTTCCTTTGCTATTTTTGCATTGGCGGGGAATAAACACCTCCTTGACGGCGAGCTCACGCAGTTGTTAGTCCTAGCTGTCGTCCTCTCCCTTATTATAACCCCCTTTATCCTTACTCGTATCAATGAGATTTCAGGATTATTTTTTAAAGAGACAAGTTTGACCGAAGATTTTAGTGCTCTTTCGACCTACAGTAACCATGTGATCGTCTGCGGATACGGTATTGTAGGGAAGTTTGTCGTCAAAGCGCTTCGTGCAGAGGGGATAGCTTACATTATTGTCGATAACAGTTATAAGCACGTCCAAGAAGCTCTTAGCGAGGGGGAAAAAGCATATTACGGAGATATGTCCAAAACGGCGATTCTCGAAAAATTGCACACCAAAGAGTCCATTAGTGTGATTGTGACGTTGGATAATACACAGAAAAAACGACTCGTATGTGAAGCTATTTTGAACTTTGCCCCAACTGTAAAGGTGGTAGTGAAAGTCATCAGCTTGGAAGAGAAACGGTCTCTTCATGGACTACCTATTAGCGTCACGGTCGATGGGAAAAAAGAGGTTGCTTCACGATTGGTATGTGAAGCACTTTATTGTGATTTGGAGAAAGCGTAGTCTTTAGTTTCCGCGTGATCCCGGCTTAATTGCTTCACTGCCATTCACACACAATGGGCAAGTTTCAGGTGCATACATTTCGAAGTCGAAATCAGCAAGGGCAAAGAGGGGTTTGTCTTCGGGTAATGCACAGTTGACTTTACGTGATAATTCACTGCCTGAACGTTTGCAAAATCCACGGTTTGCCAATGCAGCGAAACCAACGACAATACCGCCAAGCGCTTCGATAGCCTTAGCCGCTTCCATCGCTGAGCCGCCGGTGGTAATGATGTCTTCACAAATGAGGACACGTTCACCAGCGCTGATTTCAAATCCGCGACGAATTTGCATCTCTCCGTTGACCCGTTCGGCAAAAATAGAGCGTTTGTCCAACGCGGTTGCAAGGGCGAATCCTGCAATCAGTCCACCAAGAGCAGGTGCACAGACGGTATCGATTGCCAAACCGCTGGCTTGAATATTTACGGCAAGCGCATCGGCTAGAAGTTTAGCTGTTTTTGGATCTTCAAGAACTTTTGCTGATTGAAGATAGTATTGAGAGTGGTTGCCTGAACTGAGTTTAAAATGCCCCTCAAGAAGAGCATTTGCGTTCATATAAATAGATTTTACGTCCATGGTTATACCGTCAAAATATCTTGCTCTTTAACTTTGAGCAGATCTTCAATTTTTGAAATAAATTTATCGGTAGTTTTTTGAACTTTATCTTGTGCTACTTTCGACTCATCGGCTGTAATCAGCTTGTCTTTTTCGAGCACTTTGATCTTATCATTTGCTTTTTTACGATCATTGCGTATCGCTACTTTGGCATCATCTGCCATACCTTTGGCTTTTTTCGCCGTTTCTTGACGCTGATCGACGGTCATTGGAGGGAAGAAAAGTTTAATCTCAACACCGTTATTGTTCGGATTAACCCCAATATCGGCTTTCATAATGGCTCTTTCGATGACACTTAACATTGATTTATCCCACGGAGAGATTGAAATCGTGGTTGCATCGGTCGCCAATACACTTGCCGCTTGATCAATTGGGGTCATAGAACCATAGTTGTCAATACGGACATTGTCCAATATCTTTGTCGTGACACGACCTGTACGAAGGGTACGAAAATTGACCAACAAATGATCCGCTGACCCTTGCATTTTCTCTTCACAAAACGAATATACTTCTTCTAGCATAACTTCTCCTTACTTAGTAGCGTTAGTGTCGCTAACCACGTTGATCGTAGGAGCGGCAATCGTATTTTTGTCGACGATTTCATCAACAACTGAAGCGTTTTTTTGTTGAGCATAAAAATATCCCAAGGCAACGGTATTGACTACGAATAAAAATCCGAGGAAAAACGTTGCTTTGGTCAAAAATCCTGCAGGGCCTTTAGCTCCAAAAACAGAATCATTGGAACCGCTGTATGCACCCAATCCGATGCTAGAGCTTTTTTGTAAGAGTACTGCGATGACGATCATCACAACGAGTACGATTTGCACGATGAGCAAAATGCCTGTCATAGTTATCCTTGAATAGAGTAAAAAGTTCGCGATTATAGCACAGTGTGATTAAAAGGGTACTTCACGGCATATTATCAGTGAAATTAGACTAAAATACCTTTTTTAAAAGGAGAAAAGTTTTATGTGTACCCAATGTAAAAAACAAAATAAAATGCTCGCCTATTTTTTTGGTATTATCATCTCTGCTGTGGCATTTTACTGGGCGGATACCCACTCCAAACAACCCACTCCGATACACACCAAGCCGATTGTTTCGGTGAGCACCTTTACCCTTTATGAGGCAGCGCGTAGTGTGGCGGGGGAAACATTGGAAATCAACTCTATCATCCCCTTGGGAAGTGATGCGCATACTTTCTCTCCAACACCTGGACAAGTAGCCGCGATCTCAAAATCTCCCCTTTTTATTTATAGTGGTGCAGGATTTGAAACATGGGCAGAGCCACTCAAAAACAGCTTGCCACAGAGTGTAAAGATCGTAGATATGAGTCAAAATGTTACCTTATTAAAAAACAATGATTCCGATCATGGCGTATATGACCCCCACTATTGGCTAGATATTGACAATATGATCCGCGTGACAGAGACGATGGAGGGTGAATTTTCCAAACTTATTCCGACCAATACAAAACTTTATCATACGAATGCAACAACCTATATCGCCAAACTTCAAAAACTCAAAAGTGATTACAGTGAGGGTTTAAAAACGTGTCAAAATCGCACTCTCGTTACCAATCATGACGCATTTGGTTATTTAGCTCATGCGAACCAACTTAAAAATATTTCGGTTATCGGATTGTCAAGCGATGAGCAGCCCAGTGCAAAAACGATCAGTGAAATCATTACATTGGTGAAAAAAGAGAAGGTAAAAACAATCTTTTTTGAGGAATTGATTGATGATCATGTTTCCCAAACGATTGCCCAAGAGGGTGGTGCAAAGGCACAGAGCCTTCAGCCCCTTGAAAATATTAGTGAAGCAGAGCTAAAATCTCACCAAACGTATGAGTCACTAATGCGCGATAATCTTGCCAAATTACGTCAAGCGATGGAGTGCCGTTGAAATTTGCCCCTAGCCTTTTTGACGTTCGTAACCTTTTTTTTACCCGTCAAGATAATGAAATTCTAAAATCAGTTAGCTTTACTATCCCACCTGGAGAGTATTGCGCTATTATTGGACCCAACGGTGGGGGAAAAACGACGCTTGTTCGATTGTTATTGGGGCTGGAGAAACCTAGCAGTGGAACCATTCATTTGTTTGGAACACCACAATCAAAATTTAGTGAATGGAATCGTATCGGGTATGTTCCTCAGCGTTCAGTATTGGTCGATGCCGCTTTTCCTGCTACGGTTCGTGAAGTGGTGGCAATGGGGAGATATGCTCTTCGGGGACTTTTTGGATTTGAATCACCCGAGGACAAAGAGGCGATTGAAGAGGCAATGGCGTTGATGGGGGTGAGTGATTTATCCAATCGTCTGATTGGTCATTTATCCGGAGGACAGCGTCAGAGGGTGATGATCGCCCGTGCCCTCTCTTCACGTCCTGAGGTACTGATCGTCGATGAACCCAATACAGGGGTAGATATAGAGTCTCAACACCGATTTTATGAACTCCTTCGCCATCTTAATCGTACTAAATCGGTAAGTATTTTATTTATCACCCATGATATTGGGGTCATTGCGGAGGATATTCATCGTGTCCTTTTTGTCAATCAAACCCTCTTGGTCTCGCAAAATCCCCACGAAATGATACGGTGCGACGAAATGAGCCGTCTCTACGGTAATCCCTCACACGTCGTGTGTCATAACCATTAGGAGGTCATTATGATAGAAATGTTAAGTTACCCCTTTATGCAACGGGCATTTGTTGCAGGACTTATGATCGCCGTTTTAGCCTCCCTTAGCGGTTCATTTATCGTCCTTCGCCGTTATTCACTCCTGAGTGAAACGCTTGCCCATGTTTCACTAGTTGGGGTATCTGTTGGATTGTTAGTAGGATTGAGCCCGTTGTGGATGGCAGTGGCGACCTCCCTCGCGGCAGCTTGGCTCATTGAATACCTTCGCAGTTCACGCGGGCTTTATTCTGATTCAATATTAGCAATTTTTCTCTCAGGCTCCTTGGCATTGGCAATCGTTATTATTTCGTTGTCAGGATCGTTTAACGCCTCCCTCTTTAGCTATTTATTCGGCTCTATCCTCTCGGTAAGCAATGACGATCTTATCACGATGGGCATTTTCGGTTCCCTCTCCATGGCATTGCTGATCCTCTTTTTTAAAGAGCTCTATTTTATCGCTTTTGATGAAGAGGTGGCACGCACTAGTGGTCTTCGTGTTACCCTGCTGAATTTTATGCTTGTGAGCATTATCGCCGTGATTATCGCTCTCTCGATACGAATTGTAGGGACGCTTCTTATCGGTGCACTGATGGTTATCCCCCCTGTTGCCGCGATTCGTTTCGGGATGGGTTTCTTTAAAACGACCTTGTTATCGATTGCTATTGCACTCGTTTCCGTCGTAATTGGACTCAGTGTCTCTTTCTTTTTTTCTCTTCCTAGTGGGGCGGCTATCGTGTTGTGTTTGTTGGGTATTTTTATTGTGGCATTGGTGCTCAATTGAGAGTCAAAGAAGAGTTCAGCCGTTGCGCGAGTGTGTACGGGGAGTGCAATGTGATTCAAGCAAACGTTGCTCAAAAACTTATTAAGGATACCGCGGGAAATCCTACACGGATTTTTGATTTGGGATGCGGTAGTGGAACCCTTTATTCGCTAATAGATTGGGAGATGGAGCGTTTTGTGGGGGTCGATTTTTCCCAAGAGATGTTAAACCACCATCCTAAAGGCTCAAACGTCGAATTGTTTCTGGGTGATTTTAATAATTTCGTTCTTTTTGAAACACTCCGTACAAAAAACTTTGAACACATCTATTCGGCATCGGCGTTACAGTGGGCGGATGATTTGGGAGGAGTGTTCGAACAACTCTCTTTATTCGATACCCCTATGTCGTTGGCAATATTCACCTCAGGAACCTTTAAAACCCTCTACGAGTGTGCAGGACTTCCCCCATTATTGAAATCGGCTGATGAAGTGATCGAAATCGCCAACCGCCATTTCACAGCCCACTATGAGATCGTTCACTATGTGTTGGAGTTTGATTCGGTACGGGAGATGTTTCGCTATATTAAGCGCAGCGGTGTGAGTGGAGGTCGGAGGGTACTGGATTTTTCTCAAACGAAACGATTGATGGAAGAATATCCGTTGAATTATTTAGAATTTGAGGTGGTTTTTATTACGTCGTAAGCGAATTATAATTTTGGACGAAAGAGATTGAAGTGAGTCAGCATACGGTTTGTTGGGTAAAAAATCAATAAGAATGTTTT
>CANMHZ010000042.1 GCA_947497635.1 Helicobacteraceae bacterium
AGAGTTACTCAAAAACTCCGATGCTGCTATGTACGATTCAAAACAAGCTGGGCGTCACCAATTTGCGTTTTACTCTTCCAACTAAATATCTTACTATAAAGGAGTTCTAAATGCCCACTCTTATTACTCATACACTCCGACAACGTCTCAAAGAATTAACGCTCCCTTTTCACACTGAACTTGAAAAAATGCCCGTTGCCGTAACGCTTGCCGATGGATCGATTGAAAAAGAAAAATACGCTGACTATTTAACCAAAATGGCGGCCATTCATCAGACACTAGAACCTCTTATCGTTGAAATGAGCGAATGGAAGCAATATGGGATTGATCCATCACAGCGCCTTCGACTTCCATTGCTACTCGCTGATCTTGAAGCGTTGGGGAGAACAAACACCCTGATCGACTCAGCTACTCTTAGTTCTCCATGGAATTTTGCTACGGCAGTTGGCGTAATGTATGTGTTAGAGGGTTCTACCATGGGGGGACAAATACTCTCGCGTAAACTTGCTCATATACTAGGAGATGATGGAATCCCCTGTACCCGATATTTTCAAGCGTATGGAGAAAATAGCATGAAACGCTGGGGTGAATTTTGTCAGTTTTTAGATCTCTTTGAAGCTGCTAATCCTCACTCTTGTGATCAAGTCATCTTGGGGGCATGTGCCATGTTCCTGATGATTATGAGAGATACCCATGAACTTAATTGACCTTTCCGTATGCGAACGAGAACCTATCCATATCCCCGGATTAATTCAGCCTCATGGAATGGTAATCTCCTACGACAGCACCAACCATAATATTACCGGTGGAAGTGAAAACTTCCCACGCCTCAATGAGATTATTGGAGCCTCGATCGACACAGTATTTTCAGAGGAATGGCTACAAAATTTTTCACTTCTTGCCACAACACCTTCTCGTATGGTACAAACCTTTTCCAAACAAGTCATACACACTCTGCCAACCTCACCCGTCGATGTCGTCCAATACCGCAGCGGTGATGAGATGGTTTTAGAGTTTATCACTTCACCCGATTCAGATATTCTTGGTTCTTCTTACGATGAACTGGGTGAGACTACACAGCGACTGTTGTCTGCTGCATCGATTGAGGGAATGTGTGATCAAGCGGCAATTGAAGTCCAATCGATGACGAGCTATGATCGGGTAATGATTTATCAATTTGATGTAAATTTCAATGGATCGGTTATTGCCGAGGCCAAACGAGAGAGCATGGACTCATACCTTGGTCTCAATTATCCAGCATCCGATATTCCGGCTCAAGCACGAGAACTGTATCGAAAAAATCTGGTACGCTGTATTGTCGATATTGATTATCGCCCCATCAGCTTCATCCGTCACCCCGCCTATGCTCAATTAGACATGACCTACAGCCACTTACGCAGTGTCTCACCTGTCCATATCGAATATCTTCATAACATGGGCGTTCAAGCTACCATGACGATCTCTATTTTAATCGATGGGATACTATGGGGTTTGATTGCATGCCATCATCATAAAGCACATCAGCTCTCGTTGGAAAATTTAAAGTTAGTGGAAAATTTTGCCAAGATCTTTGCAAGTCTTCTCAAAACACGTATCGAAACGGAAGAAGGACATCGAACCGTACAGCTTCATTCTACCCTTGAAGCGATTGCGGCAAGTATTCAAACCGATCGAAGCAACCGAGAGCTTACTGCTCTTTTATCTAATCACGCAGAAATGTTTTCCTCCCTTTTTAAAGCAGATGGATTTGCTTTTATTATTGGCGATGAGATGGTGACGTTTAATCATGACTTTTCAAAAGAAGAACTTTTAGATACCATTCAACACATTCAACCTTTGATGGAAAATGGCTTTTTTTACACCTCTGCACTCATAAATACCTTCCCTGATTTCTCTGAAAAATGGCTGATTGAATGTTCAGGCTTGATTCTCATTGAAGTTCCTACGAATATACCTAGCTATTGGTTATGGTGTAAACATGAAAAAGCCAAAACAGTCACATGGGGTGGAAACCCTTATGAAAAAGCAACCCTAAACGATAAAGGCGGTATTTCGCCCCGTAAATCCTTTGCAGCATTTAAAGAAACAGTGCGCTATCAATGTGATCCATGGAAAAAATCTGAAATTGATTTTGGAAACACTTTTATATCGATTATCCTAAAGCTATATGAAGTGTTTACTGCTCAGAAAAAAATGCTTTTTCAAGAAAATCAAATACAGAAAATGGAAGATGAAAAACTTCTTCACTACAAACAGCTTTTGGAAAGTTTAGTGGATCTCATCGAACAACGAGATGCCTACACTGCCGGTCATTCTCGACGAGTAGCTGTCTATTGTGATTTGATTGCTAAAAAAATCGGGATGGATACGGACCAACGTTCGCAGCTCTATGAGGCATCAATCTTACACGATATTGGTAAAATCGTCGTACCTGACTCTATTTTACTCAAACCTGGACGACTCGATAAGAGTGAATACGAACTGATACAATCCCATCTAACTATGGGATATCAAATGCTCAACCGCATTTCTTATTATCGCCCCTTGGCAGAAATTATGCGATGTCACCATGAAAAATACGATGGTTCAGGCTATCCTCAAGGACTGATGGGAGATGATATTTCCCTCGCCTCCCATATCATGATAGTAGCAGACGCTATCGATGCTATGACCAGCAACCGTATTTACCAGCCACGTCGAACCATGGCAAATGCTATCGAAGAAATCGTCCGATACAAAGGTATCTGGTATCATCCTCGTGTCGTTGATGCAGCAGTTTTAGCATTACAAAACGTAAGTGGAGATATCGTAGCATCACAAGTTCCCGTTACTCCCATGGAGCGTGCCCGACTTTCGTACTACTTTAAAGATCAGCTAACGGGTGTATACAATGAAGCATATTTGCACATGATTGTTAACAATATGATTCCGGATGTTTTTTACAGCCACTATCTTTTGATAGAAATAAAAGGGATGTCCAACTATAACACGAACCATGGATGGCATTCAGGAAGTATGCTTATTTATACTATTTCGGAAAAGCTGTTGAAAGTTATCTCAAGTGAGCAGGTTTTTCGTGTTTTTGGTGATGATTTCGTCGTCGGAAGCAATTCGCTGGAGAAAATTCAAAGTTATAAGAAAAAACTCGAGCATCCCATTGAAGGGATAGATCTCGTCATACGAGAACTTAACATCAATGATTTGATAAACATGCTTCAAGATTAAAAGAGCAAATTTTCATCAATAAAAAGATGAGGGAGTCTTTTTACATCTTAAAAAGCTTCTCGCTGATCGAATTAGTCATACGATCGAAAAGAAAAATCGTTCAAAGGAAATGTTTGCACTCTTTTTTATTGACTTGGATCATTTCAAGCAGATCAACGATTCACTGGGTCATTTAGTAGGTGATCAGCTGTTGGTGCAAGTCGCTAAACGGATACAAAAATCAATCCGAAAAGGGGACACTATCGCGCGCAATGGAGGCGATGAATTTGTACTCATTGTCGATAATGGAGATTCAGATCAACATTTCATATCGGTTGCCGAAAAAATATTAGAACTTTTTAAAAACCCCTTCATCATCAATCATAAAGAAGTCTTTAGCTCATGCAGTATCGGTATTAGTATTTATCCTAATAATGGAACAACAGTAGAAGAGTTACTCAAAAATTCCGATGCTGCTATGTACGATTCAAAACAAGCTGGGCGTCATCAATTTGCTTTTTACTCTTCCAATTTGTGAACCTTACCCATGACATCCTTTTCCCGTATAACAGTTTATTGCCACAGCGATTTTTGGTAATACTTTTTCGAGTGAGAAAGGTGCGTTTAAATCACTGAGAATCTCGTGGTAGAACACCGCACCGTCTTTTGAAACAATAACAAGAGTCTTGGCAAGTTCTTTATTGGAAAGTCGAACACCGTAATAATCTCCGTATGCTTCGTCATAATCATATCCGCTTAACCACTCTTCGAGGATAGGTAATTCATGCTTGTTATTCGCGACGATGAGCGCTTTGGTAATTCCTCCAAGCGCATTGAGAGCGAGAAGAGTATCTATCTCAGTTAACTGAGAAATAAGTGCTTCATCAACAAATGGTGCACTAATAAGGAGTTGTGTAAATCCGTTTTGCCCTCCGATGGTAAATGTCTCATCTTTGTGGTTTTTAAGGCTCACTTTTTCAGAGGCATAACCGACATCGAGAGGCATATCTTCAAGATACAGCGTGGATGTTTTGTAATTTATCTGCAATTTCGACTCCTATAATAAAATGGTTCATCGCTTCGTGGGTCGTTTTCATAAAGGGAGGAATCTTATGGATTTTGATTCCGACATTGCGCATTGCATAAAAGGTATTGAGACAATATTGACCCGTAATGAGATAGTCACATTTGCCGATGACTTCGAGGAGGGCATAGTGCTCACCGATGTGGTGCGGGTCACGGCTCTTATCTGTGTCACAGCTGCTTTCTTTCATCTTTGGGTCGCACACCATCTCACCTTCACATTTCTTCCAAGGGTTAAGTTTGGATTCTATATGTTGATAGCGAATGTCGTTGCGTTCTCCTGTAAGTTCATACAGAGCGAACATCGTTGCGCTACATGGATTGTAGTGGTAGACACGCTTGAAAGCATCTATCGGTATAGCAACAATCATTGTCAGCTCCTTGTATTGACCTAACTATTGCAACTCTTGTTCTTGCATACATTATCTATAGAGTTTTGAAAAGGTGACAACGGCTTTGTTTGGATAAATACAAAATTGTCACGATGATCTCGCTCCCAAGCTCCAGCTTGGGAGTGTATACTAGCATTATTTATTGCAGTATTGTGAACATTTGGAACGAGTGGAAAGATGGAATGAATGAAAAATTATCCAAAAATCTTGCTATGAGTACCTATTCTTGTTAATATTAAATCATCATTAATTTGCGTATAAACTAACAATACATCTCCTCCGAGATGGCATTCTCTAAAATCTTTCCAGTTCCCTTTTAGTGTGTGATCTTTTGATTCTATTGGTAGTGCATTTCCATTTTTTAGGTCATTTAGATAAGCAATTAATTTTTCAAATTGTCCATCAGTAAGTTTGATATTCGTATAATCTTTCAAAAAATATTTATGCCTCTTAATATTAGGCATGTTTTAACTCATCAAAAGAAAAATCCTCGATATTTTTGCCTTCCCTAACTTCATTCATGATTTGTTGCGTTTTTGCATTGGGTATTTCTATATCAAAAGGGATCCCTTTTCTAAGTCTAACTTGATTTAAAAAAAGATTGACCGCTTCACCCAGAGTAAGCCCCAGTTGAGCAAATATTTCTTGAGCTTCATTTTTAACGGCTGTGTCGAGCTTTATGCTTGTTGTTTGTCTCATAATGGTGTCTCCAAATTATAAATAATACTTTAGTAGTATAGCAATATTGAATTTCGCTGTCAAGAATACTATGTTTTGTTCACCTAAATACAAAATTGTCACGATTGCACCCCGATTACTTCCTAATCGATAAGAACGCTATTTGCATAACTGGATTTCAGATAATGATTGGCACCGGATGAGGCAAGATCATTGAAAAATGATAATAACAAGGAGATACTATGAGCTGTTCATCAACTGGAACTGAAGCTTTTATGCCCGATGATATTAAGGAAAAGATCCACAATCATCCATGCTATTCAGAAGGTGCTCACCACCACTATGCGCGTATTCACGTAGCTGTTGCCCCTGCGTGTAATATCCAATGCAATTACTGTAACCGTAAATACGACTGTTCGAACGAGTCACGACCCGGTGTAACATCTGAACGCCTCTCGCCTGTGGAAGCGGCGAAGAAAGTTATGTTCGTCGGCGGAGAAGTGCAACGTATGAGCGTACTGGGGATTGCAGGTCCAGGTGATGCGTTGGCAAATCCTAAAAAGACGTTTGAGACATTTGGAATGGTGCGCGAATTTGCACCGGATTTAAAATTGTGTCTTTCTACAAACGGATTGGAATTACCAAACTTTATTGATGAGATGGTCGAATACAACATCGATCACATTACCGTTACGATCAACAGTGTCGATGAGACGGGTGAGATCGGAAGTTTGATTTATCCGTGGATTTTCCATGACAATAAACGTATCTATGGAAAAGAGGCATCAAAAATACTTTTGGCAAATCAGCTAGAAGGGATGCGTAAATGTGTCGAAAAAGGGATTTTGATCAAAGCAAATTCAGTTTTGATCCCAGGTATTAACGATCAGCATCTACCGGAAGTATCACGTAAACTCAAAGAGATTGGTGTGTTTTTGCACAACATTATGCCGATCCTCTCAGAGCCTGAGTTCGGAACCAAATTTGCCCTTGATGGTGTACCTAGTGCTACCGACCAAGAGCAAATGGCAGCGCAAGAAGCGTGCGGTCATGATATGAAACTGATGCAGCACTGCCGTCAGTGTCGTGCGGATGCCGTAGGACTTATCGGTGAAGACCGTGGTGGAGAGTTTACGAAAGATACCTTTGCAGGGTTGAGTTTCGATGAACTGCAAATTAAATACGACCTCGAAGCGCGTCAAGAAGCTCAGGCTAAGATCGAAGAGTTCCGATTCTTCCTCGACCGTGCAAACGACCGTGTGCGCAAAGAAAAAGAAGAGCTTAGTTCCAACGGTGTGACGATTCTCGTTGCGGTTACGACTGCGGGCGAGGGGATGATTAACATGCACTTCGGAAGTGTTAAAGAGTTCTTGATTTATGAAGCTGGGGACAAAGGGATTCGATTTATCCATCACCGTAAAGTCGATGCAGAATATTGTGCAGGTCCTGATGGGACGAATCCGCTTGCTCCGATTTTAGAAAAACTTAAAGACGTACAGATGGTTTTGACGGCTAAAATCGGTGGATGTCCACAAGATGATCTCAAAGCGGCTGGAATTGTTGCGGATCAAAGCTATGCCTATGAGCCAATCGAGATTTCAGTCCTCAAAGCGTCACGTAAATATTTCGGTGTGGATGAAAACGCGGAAGTGAATTAATACCATGGCACTTATAAATGACACTACTTTGCGCGACGGAGAGCAAGCCGCTTACGTCGCATTCAATACCGAGGAAAAAATCCGTATCGCAACATTATTGGATGCGTGCGGAGCGGATGAACTCGAAATCGGTATTGCGGCAATGGGTGTCAAAGAGCGTGAGGATATAAAAGCACTTCTGTCTCTAGGATTACGCGCTAGAATGATGACGTGGAATCGGATGAAAATGGAAGATCTTGACGCATCCCTTTCGTGTGGTATTGGCGCGGTTGATTTATCCATTCCTATTTCGGATCTTTTGATCGATATAAAATTTGGCGGAAGTAAAATCAAAGTATTACACGAACTCGAACGAGTCGTCACTGCTGCCACTCGCGAAGGATTGTTTGTCTGCATAGGCGGTGAAGACAGCTCACGAGGAAGTTTTGAGTTTATTAAAGATGTTATGGAACTTTCTCGTGAATGCGGAGCTCATCGTTTTCGCTATTGCGATACGATCGGCATTATGACTCCAACACAAACGTACAAAGTGATAAAGTCGTTGTGTGACTTAAATCTCCTCCCGATTGAAATGCACACACACAACGATTTTGGACTTGCCAACGCTAATGCTCTCAGCGGAATTGACGCGGGGGCCATCAGTATGAACACGACCGTAATGGGGTTAGGCGAGAGAGCGGGTAATGCTTCATTTGAACAGATTCTCATGGCATTGAAACATCTTTACGGTGAAGCACGCCCCATCGACCCCATCCTTATTCGGAATTTAGTAGGAACCGTAGCGGGTGCAGCCAATATGACGCTTGCGTCCAATGCTCCTGTCGTGGGTGAACATATTTTTGCCCACGAGAGCGGCATTCATGCGAGCGGTATGATGAAAGATTCTAGCGCGTATGAACCTTATCAAGCGAGTGAAGTGGGATTGGAAAGTTCGTACCCAATAGGTAAACACTCTGGAAGTGCAACGATACGCTATCATTTAAAACGGATGGGAATCAGTGCAGATAACAACATCTTAAGTGAGATTCTTCCTAAAATTCGAGAAATTGTTACCTCACGCAAACGAGTTTTAGATGTGTTTGAACTTAAATCTCTCTATCAGGACGCAGCATGTATATAGGGTGGTTGAAGTTCGTCGATGTTCCTGATCTGATTAAAATCGGAGAGGAAACGGGCTGGCTATTGGATAGTTATCATGTCAAACTGATGATGATGCACGCTCCACATTTGTGTTATGGTGCCTACGATGAGGGGGTGCTTATCGGTGCTGTGATGGCAATCGAGTTTGAATCCTCCGCAATGATAAAATATTTTATGGTCAAACCCACCCATCAAAAACAAGGGATTGGACGACGGCTTTTTAATACCCTCTTT
>CANMHZ010000043.1 GCA_947497635.1 Helicobacteraceae bacterium
GCCCTAAAAATAGGGAAAAGAGATCTTTTGGAGCCCGTATCACATATTGGCTCCAAAATACTATTGTCTTCGAAGGGTTAGTTAGCGTCAATAATCAGCTTTTTCTGGGTTTTTGCTATTTTTTTAAAGTCATCGGATTTACATATGCACTTAAAGATAATGTTTATATCCGTTAGTACAGCACTTATTGTGGGTTTTACTGGATGTGTATCCAAAGAACATCAAATTGAATTTGCAAATGCACCCAAATGGGTTTTAACGCAAAACAATGAAAAAGGCATCAGTGGCTCAGGGAGTTCCAAAATTGGAAAAGGTGGAATGTCATTCGCCATTATAGAAGCGGAAGCAAATGGCAGAGATACGATGACACGCCAAATGCAAGTAAGAGTTACTAGTATGGTCAAAAATTTTATGCAACAAACGGGTGTCGGTGATGGTCAAACGGTGGATAAAGTTGTTTCAAGCGTTTCTCGTCAAACTGCATCCCATGATCTTATCGGAACTCAGCGAAAAGATATGTGGATTTCACCATCGGGAGAAGTGTGGGTATTGATGAGTATGTCGGATCAAAGTGTTTTGGACGTAAAAAATGCAGTGAAAAGCAGTTTTAAAAATGACGATGCCCTCCATCAGCAAGTAGAAGCAAAGCATGCGCAAGATAAGCTGGATAGAGAATTGGAGAGATTATAAAATGATTCATCAAAGATTACATGATACATTTATTCTACCTTCATCTAAGGCAGAAGAGAAATTCTGGGTAGCGCATCGAGCATTGAAAGCACTTGCAGAAATAAAATGTAATAACTATAAAAATTCATCAAAGGAAAATATATGAGTTCACAAATAATTACTGTAAAAACAAAGGATGGAGTACCTCGTCAATATTCAATTGATGAAGTGGGGAATGGTCAATATATTGTTGATTTACATGAAGGTAGTATTTATGATGGTAAACCAGCAGTTTTCAATTCTCCAGATGATGCTTTTTTGTTTGTACTCAAAATTATGAGTTGGGGAAATTCTCCTATTGATCTAATCACTAGTGGTGGCACTTTTCTTAATGAAGTAAAGATCATAGCCCTATGCCAAAATTCAAATATTACTGTAAATTGCTACTAGGATGTTTGAGTGAAAATAATACTCTCACTAGCCTGCCTCGCTGCATTAAGTTACGGTTACAGTTCTGACACATTTTATGCCAAAGCAAATGATGATGGAAAACTTGTATCACTAACGACGCAGTATCAATTAGCCAGAGATGACAATAAGAGTGAAAAGTATGAGCCTTCGTTTGCGTGCATTTCTGAAAGGGTTGTTACGATATCAAAGAATACCTCTTCGTATGAAAGCGATAGATATACACGAGGATTACATTATTTTAGGTGTAAAAAAGGTCTTTTTTCTAGTGAAAATAGCTCTTGCTATAACCCATTTTTTTCAATAAGTAGTCCTATTTTAACAAGGAGAACGGATAATGGAAGTGTTGAGCCCTTGGGCATAATCATTGCTCCAGTATCCATGGCTATCGGTGCAATAGTAGGAAGTGTTTTTTATGAAAAAAAATTTGATAAAGATAAATACAACGCATTCATTGATACGTATGGCTTAGAAAGAAATAAAAAAGATATTTTTAGCGATTTGGATCATACCTATACTACTAAGTTTATAGCATGTGATCTTTCAGCTTACGAAGCCAAAGATTACACCAGTATTACCCCCGAAACTGCGTGCAAACATTTACCCGATGAGGGACTTTTTTTGTATCGTACCAATCAAGGGATGTTTTCAGATGGCAAAAGTGAAGTAATAGGATTATATGGTGCTGATGAGATCAGTAATCCTCTAAAAATATCCCAAAAAATCGTTCAACGAATGATCGAACATTATATGGATGTCGTAGCTCTTCATCCTGAGATACCGTTGCCTAAAACATTGCCACAGCTTGTTTTAGAAAAAAGTCAGTTTGAAAAAGAGTCTGATTTTCAAAAACGGAAGAACCAAGCCCTTAGTCAAAGAGAAGAAGAGCAAAAAGCGCTCAATGAAGCGTATATCAGTGCGGTCAAAAAACGTAACCTTGCTATTTTCGAAGAGCTTGAAGATCGAAAAGCAACGGTGAAAAAGAAAATTGTCGAGTTTCGAAAACAAGCTTTTATGGCAGTCGCTACCCCTCCGAATTTTGCTTTTAAAAATTACGATGCAGAGAATGAAAAACTTTATGGGGAATTTTCATTTGGTGACACGGCGTATCGTGTCGTTAGTATGAATGTTGATCCAAAAACAGCCCAAAAAGTTCACGATAAAACAGTAGCCCTAACGCCACAAGCCAATTATGAAATGGTAGAGTCTGGCGATAGTGCCACATTTAAAACCAAAGAACTACTATTGGTGGCGGGGTCAGATAAGCTAAAATTCGACTATACCGACAACCGCTATCAACCAGCGTCTATGATGGTAGTCATTCCGTCATACGATATATCCGCATTTCAAGATGGGATAGCCGATGCGACAAAAGATGCGGCTACGATCAGCTCAACGGCTCTAAAAGCGTTACAAGATTTGGAACGCTATCGTGTTAAATCACAGTTGGCTATCCGTGATACAGCAATCCATCACGTCAATGCAAAAGCACCACCATGGTATGAAAATATCGAATGCGGTGATGGTAAATGTGCGGTAGGTCGTGGTAAAACTCAAGAGGAAGCATTGAAAGTTGCCCTTGCTCAGTTGGGGTGTGTGTTAAAATCTTCAGTGAGATCTGAATTATTAATTGAAAAAACAGTAACCAATGATATAGAGCAAAAGAAAAGTAATTATACGATTCAAGAATCATGTTCAAATATAGTCGATGATGGAAGCGTGAGTATTACAAACACCACAGAAATGGACGGATGGTATTATGTACGGACAGTGCAAGTAAAAGTTCAAGGAGAAAAGCAAAGGGCATGGGATAAGACACAAAATCAGATCAGCCCCACTTCGACACTAAGTATTCCTTCCATAAATGGAACTCTTTCTGATACTACTGCAATTGCATTTGAGTGGAAACCAATAGAAGACCCAAGCGTAAGCGGTTATTATGTTTATCGATCTGACGATCAAGCTTCTACTTTTAAACGTATTGCTACAATTGAAAATGGATATGTAACTCATTTTGTTGATGAAAATCTAGCACCTAATATGCAGTATCTATACAAATTTTCCTCGAAAGGTAAGAACGAGACTGAGTCAAAAGCTTCTGAAAGCCTGATATGTTGGACTTTGCCTTTGTTGAATACAACTAGAATTTCATCAACGACAGCTCCTGTCGCATTTTTTCAAGGTATAAGTAATATGCCAAAAAGTGCTAAAGTTTTGTGGCGACCACATTCTAGTAAAAGCATTAATGGTTATATTATCGAGCGGATGACTCAGCACGAGCAACAATGGGTTGAAGTTGCAACTGTCAAAGGACGACTTAGCGCAGAATACATTGATGGTGATCTTCAAGATGAAGAAGTGTACTATTATAGAATACGTGCCACAAATTATGATAATGTAATTACTGCACCTAGTGAAGCAAGTAGAATTATTACTCAAGCTCGTGAAAAAACTGAGTTAGTTAGTGCGCCATAGCCACTAAAATAATTCAGCATTTGAAGTATTTAAAAAATAAGACGAATCACGCTACATGGGGCTATAAAAAAGTTTTTAAACCCCATACGCCCCCTCATCCAACAACTCCAACTCCTGTGTATACTTATCCTCCACACTCTCCACATAAAGCTAGTTTCCATAATATCTACCTAAGACTTTATTGTGTAAGATTGTGTAATAAAAGGATGGCATGATGAGCAAAAAAGATAAACTTGTTAAAGCAATTTATGTCAAACACGTATTAGAAATATTGGGAGAAAAGAAATGAAAAATTTAGCTTATTATTTAAATCTTGATTATGAGATTGTCATTAAAAAGGTGAGTGCTGAAGATGGGGATGGTTGGTTTGCCTATTACAAAGATTTCAAAGGAGTGATGGGGGATGGAGAGAGTGCTATTGAGGCGATTGAGTCCGCTCAAAACGCTTTTGCGGCTTTTGTCGAAGATTCTCTTGCTCATGGTGATAGTATTCATGAACCTCATGGTATAGAAAAAAGTTTACGGATCAATATCTCTATGCCTGAAAATTTGGTGAAAAAAATCGATAGTTATATACAACCGTTGCATTTGAGCCGCTCGGCTTTTTTACAAAAAGCGGCACTTAGAGAGATTGGGTACTAAAATCTCACATCATCCTATACGCCCCCTCATCCAACAACTCCAATTCTTCCGTATATTTATCCTCCACAAATGGCTCATAGTGCGATTTGTAGTACGCATAGTGCGCGGTGAGTTTGTGCCCCTCTAATGACTCCTCATCCGCCCACGATTCGACGGCAAAGAATTTCTTTGGGTTAGTTTGGGATTGGAAGATGTAATAGAAGAGACATCCTGCTTCTTTGAGTGAGGGGGCTACCATATCCTCTAACAGTTTTTTGACGGTAGCAATATGCTCCTCTTTGGCGATAAAAGTTACTTTTTTGGTGATTTTCATGTTTTTCCTTTGATATTGTTTTTCCGTTCGCTCTGAGCTTGTCGAAGAGTCATGGTTCGACAAGCTCACCACGAACGGGGGATATTATTTCTTCAATTTTGCTTGTTCGAGTTCCCAATACTCCATCTCAAACATCTGCGCAAGACTAAGAGATGTCCATGCTCCAAGCTGTTCGGCACTTAAAATCGCAGTAATGGTATGCTCTACGATATCGGCGATGATGCGAGACTCTTTCTCGTCTTTGCCCAGCGCAACTGCCCCCAACCCTTTGATAATCGCATAGCGAGGAGCGAGGTCGAGGCAGATGTGGTTAGGGCTGCTGTTTTTATCAAAATAATTCTGATACTCGGTTTTAAATGTCTCTAGCCCTTTCGCACAATCAGTAGTAATAATCGCAGGAAAAGGCTTGATGCGAATGACGTGTTCAGGGGTGAGTTCGCCTTGTTTGATGAGTCGTTCTAAATTGGGGCGAGTGCTGAGTGCTTTGGCTTGGTCGGAATCCAAAACGATGGGAAAAATATCACATCCGCGTAGTACGGCGACTTCATGAACTAACGACCGAATAATCTCTACGTCGATATTCCCTTGGCTTGCACTAGAAAGAAACGTGACATTTTTTTGTAAGTAGTCTTCCGCTTTTGTGACAAGTGTTATCATCTTCTCGTAAGCGATTTTGGCATCATCATCAAAAGTAAAAACACCATGATTGAGGAGAATAATCCCATCGAGAGTTTTCCAATCGATGTTTCGTGTCATGGTATGGATATGTTTAGCAAGCTCAAATCCTGGCATAACGTAGTCAATAAGGAGCATATTCTCACCGTACAACTCTTTCATTAGCTCTTCACCATTAGGGGTGTTGGTGAGCGTCACAACGGCATCGGCGTGGGTGTGATCGACGTATTTGAAAGGGATAATAGCGTGGAGTATCGCTTCGATGGAGGGGTTGGGGAAGCTTTGATCGCTCATAGCTTCTCGTTGCTCTTTCACCATCTGTGTATCAGTGAGTGTTTCACGCCCTGCCATCTCTATAAGAATGTTCAAATCGACAGGGGAAAAACCACCTTTTTCTATGGTATCGAGATTCCAACCAGACCCTTTGACATAAAGAATCCCGTCAATTTTCACGGAGGTATTGCCACCGCCATGGAGAACTAAATCTTGCTTTCTACCCAAAAGTTGTGAGGTGTAGACCCGCATTGCTAAAGGATCATTGGTATACTTTGCAGCTATTGTGTCGTCAAAGAGACTTTTCATAATATTCCTTAATTAATTGTCAAATTATAGCGACGCAAGGATGAATTATGTTACCATTGTTCCAACTAAAGAACAATTTTTAAGGATACACAATGCCATTACTCGACAGTTTCACCGTTGATCACACTATTATGCCAGCTCCCGCAGTGCGACGTGCCAAGGGGATGAAGACTCCTCATGGGGATGATATTACTGTTTTTGACCTCCGCTTTTGCCGTCCAAATGAGGCAATTTTGTCTCAAGAGGGGATTCATACCCTCGAACATTTGTTCGCAGGCTTTATGCGCAATCATCTCAATTCGTCCACAACCGAGGTGATTGATCTCTCTCCTATGGGGTGTCGTACGGGGTTTTATATGAGTGTGATAGGGTGTCCAAGTGAAGAGGACGTGGTCAAAGCGTGGGAAGCGTCGATGAACGATGTCTTAGCCGTTGAGAACCAAAATGATATTCCCGAACTCAATCTCTACCAATGTGGAACCTATAAAATGCACTCGCTTGAAGATGCAAAAGCTATCGCTACAGAAGTGTTACGCAAAGATATCGATATTATGGATAATGACGCATTGAAACTTGACCTCTCCAAAGTAGAGCAATAATGTTACTTTTGTTGCCAATGAATGGGGATGATACTCAAGAATCGGAGTTGGTTTCGATTAACGATGCTCTTTTTTGGGCAACGGTGGAAGTTGATGAGGGAAAAGTGATCGAGATAAACTTTTATAAAGAGCGTTCGCAAATCAACGCGTATCCCGATGCAATTATCGTCACGAGTAATTATGAACCTATTATGGAATTTATTGATAATCAAATGATGGTTTTGGTTGCGCATACGCAACGGAGTATTGATGATATTGTCGAAGGATATCTTTTCCGCGAATTGCACGATTTGGCACTATGAGTTTTTTTGATCTATTTCACCCATCACCTCAGATGAAAATTTTGGCAGTTAGCTCTCATGCGGACTCTTTTTTGGTTGAGCTTGCTGATTTTTTGTCTCTCCATAATGGTTCGATGGATCTTTCATTTTATCCAGGAGAACATCAAGAATTATCTTATTCTTCTATTACAAAAATTGACAGGCTAAAAAATTTCAGTTCTCTGCCTCGAAGCGCATCACGTGATTATGAAGCAGTGATTATTCAGGACGTTCTTCATTTACATAGCCTTCCTTTGAAATTTTTACAACTTCTCTATCGCTCGATGGAAAATTCGGCTGAGATTATTATTGTTCAACAAAAAGGGGCGATGAAATCAAGTGACATAGAAGCACTATTGGAACAATCGGAGTTTAGGGTTCCCAATACTATTGACGATTTGGTTGAAGGGTGTGAAGTAATTGTGGGTAAGAAGATGCACATGTGGGGTAATGGATTATAAAAAATAATGCAACAACATTGTATTATTTTTTTGCTATACTTCAATCATTAAGGAAATAAAGGAATATTCATGTCAACTATAAGAGCAAAGCTTTTAATGCTCGTTTCTGTTCTTTCATTTGTGGCGATATTGGTTGCTTTGATGGGATTGTCGGGGATGAAAGGCGGTAATAGTAATTTTAAAGATGTCTATGATAATCGTATCGTCCCTCTCAATCAGCTCAAAGTAGTAGCGGATATGTATGCGGTTAACATTGTTGATACAACACACAAAGCACGAAATGGTAATCTTACGGCAAGCGAAGCGATTGCCAATATTCATAAAGCGCAGGAAAAAATTGCCAAAGAATGGGGCGCATATAGTAGCACCAAATTGACCCCAAAAGAGACAACACTTGCAAATGAAGCGAAAGAACGATTTGTTATTGCGGACAAAGGGGTTGAGAAGTTGTTAGGACTTCTTGAATCGGGGAGTTTGGAGGGTGTTGCTGCATTCTCGATAAATGAGCTTTATCCTACTATTGATCCTATCAGCGAAACGATTGGGAATCTTGTAACACTTCAGTTGACTGAGGCAGATAAAGGGTATCAAGCGTCTGAATCAGCGTATGATTCAGCTGTTATCGTCAATATTATGATACTTCTGATCGGATTGGGTGTGAGTGGCGTTTTATCATGGGTAATGGTTGATTCTATTCGTTCTTCAACGGGTAGTTTTAGCGATACCATGAACATTATCGCCAGTCAGAAAGATTTAATGCGGACGATCGATCATCGGACAGAGGATGAACTAAAAATTATTGCACAATCGTTTAATGAATTGATGTTTGCGGTTCGACAGGCTATGCGTGATGCAAAAAACTCTTCCAGCGAGAATGCTGCTGTTGCCGAAGAATTGTTTACTACGAGTTTTCAAATCGGGAGACGTAGTGAAGAGATGGCAAAAGCTATGGATCAGGCTCTAAAAGTCACGAATGAGGTTTCTGAAATTCTGAAACATGGAGAAGAAGGTTCACGTAAAACAGGTGAAACAATCACCAATGCGTCGCTTAAAGTTGCGAATGTTGCGCACGATGTATTGGAAGTTTCTGGATCACTTCAGGGGATTGTCGAAGAGCAAATGGAACTGGCACAGAGATTGGAACGACTCTCGAATGAGGCTCAGCAGGTCA
>CANMHZ010000044.1 GCA_947497635.1 Helicobacteraceae bacterium
ATACCTCCCAAAGCCGATAGTCCCAAGAGTGCGCTAAGAAGCCAAAATGATTTGTGTAGATTCTTATATGCAAGAGTATCATTATTATTTTTGATCGCTTTGGCAATAGAGGGGAATAAAGCGGTGGTAATAGCAAGGGCAATAATGGCAAAGGGGAGCTGAAAAACACGGTTTGCATAAAAAAGATACGAGACGGAACCTGCCGCTAAAAATGAGGCAAGTGAAGTATCAATAAAAGAGGCAATTTGTGCCGTAGAGTTGCCCAAAAGTGAGGGAAAAAAGAGGGTGGCAAATTTTGATTCTTCTTTTTTAACATCTTTAGTCTTGCGGTAATTCCATCCCCCTATGAGAATTTTTAAAAGCCCTTGCTGTCGAATACTGTAAATATGAGTTGCTACTTGTAATACTCCACCAATAAGAATCGAAAAACTAAGGGCATAAACAATGGTTTGGGGATTACTTTTGCTAAAGAGCAGCAGTGCGGTAATCATAGCAATATTGAGCCAAACAGTTGAAAATGCGGTGGTAAAGAAATGTTCTTTATGTTGGAGAAGGGTTCCTAGAAAAGTGACAATAAAGATAAGATCCAAATACCAAAAATTGATCATAGTTAAAGGTGCTGTTTTGGAGATGAGATCCTTCCCCCAATCCCACGCCAAAAGTTTTGTGGAAAATTCGGGAAATAGAGTGACCAAAAAAGATAAGGCAACGATAAAGATCATAAAACGGATAAAAATAGCAACCGCAAAAACACTTTTTTGACGCGAAGCAATGTAAGATGGCATAAAACTTTGGGTAAAGGAACCTTCTGCGAAAATACGGCGAAAGAGGTTTGGGAATTTGAATGCCATTAAGAAAATGTCACTCCACATATTGGCACCTAATACAGATGTCATTAATATATCTCGTACCATGCCTGTCACGCGGGAGATTAAGATACCAAAAGAGTTGGAAAATATGGATTTGAACATGCGTTAATATGACCGTATTCTTAAATTTTACGTAAGTTTAACCGATATGTGATTAAAATAGCTTATTATTTAAATGAAGGGGAGATTCGATGACGTTATTTGCACAAAAAAAAGTGGCTGTTAACCCTTCTTCGATCCCTTCAATCGTTGTCCGCACGAGTAATGTTGCTAAAGAGTTAATTAGTGTCGCTGAAAATCATAAAGTAGCCATTAAAAAACTTGATTTTAGAGTTTTGGAGACGCAAACGTTTATTCGTCTATTAAGCGATGGCGACGATTGGGTTGAATTAAATCAACAAGAAATAGAAGATATTAGTGATGCAATGTATCTTAACCCAAAGTTTGAGATTAAACAAATTCACGAAATTGAAATATTTTCACTTCTTGAAAGTGGCAATTCAACTATTTTGGATCTTTCAATCGGTGGTAATGCTACGTTATGTAAAATTTATTTGACGATCAAAGCGGGCAGTATTGGGATTTATAGTGAAACCTTTGAATCAAACTTTTTGGAGCAGGTAAAGAAGAAAAAGCTTCGTGCCAATCTTCTTATTGGGCTTTTTGATTCTATGATGCGCCCCAATTTTAGTGAATTAATAGCAAAGGTTCGTCTTCATAAAAAATATTTATTCGAGACACAAGAACGTTTTATTGTCGCTGAAAGTTATGAACCTGCTATAACCGTTAACGATAAACTCATTTTACATTACGACACAAAAGGTCAACATGCCGATGAAACAGGGCGTGTTAATTATGCCAAGCGTGGATACATTGTTGGTGTGGTAGAAAATGATCTTTTAATTGAATACATTAAACCAGTTAAGGGAGAAATAGGACGCAATTGTAGAGGCGAGCTTATCATTCCTAAAGAACCAATAATACGCTATGAACCTACATTTACTGTCAGTGAAAAAATAAAACAAATTGATACAGCAAAAAGTATTGAATGGAGAGCTGCTGTCGGAGGGTATGTTACCTTCGAGGGCGGTATGTATGATATTAAGACGGAAATGGACATAAAAGAGATCACTTTTCGCTCCACTGGTTCGATTGAAGCGCACCTTGATGCCGATGTATCGATTAATGTTAAAGAAAGAGATGTTTTAAAAGATGCTATTGGTACGGGGATGGAAGTTCAAGTCAATACGATTCGTATTGAGGGAAATGTAGGTCCTGAAGCTAAAGTCACGGCACATAAGGCAACGGTTGAAGGGCAAGTTCATAGCAGTGCAACGATACGTGCGGATGAACTCTCTATTAATATTCACAAAGGGACAGCGTATGGAAAAGAGATCCATATTACGCGATTAGAGCATGGAACAGTAGAAGGGGATCGCGTTTTTATTACTCAAGCTGTTGGAGGGAAAGTACGCGCGAAAGAGATTGTAATAGAACTATTGGGCTCACATGTGAAGTTAACAGCATCTAAGCGTATTGAAATCAAAAAACTTCAAGGCGGGGAAAATATTTTTACGATAGATCCTCTTTTGAATATGTCACGAGAATCTTTGGAAAAAGAGTTGTCTTCAATGAATGAAGCAAAGAGAATGCTTGATAAATCTGAAAAAAATCTTTTAGAATATGAAAAGACTATGAAAGAGAATGAGGGCTCTTTTGAAGAGATCAAAAAGAAATTAATGTACTATAAACATAATAATATTAAAATTCCCATCGTTTATGCACAAAAATATCAACAATTTCAGCTATTTCGGCATAAGTTTGATGCCCTACAAGAAGAGCATAAGTCGAAGCTAGATCGTTATAAGCTGATGAATGAACGGTATATTGCATTGCAAAATGAGATATTTGAGGCTCGAATTATCAATCATGGTCGATGGAATAATTATAATGAGATCATTTTTAAACTGATTGAACCTGATATTGATGTCACGTATGTTCCCTTAGAGGGGAGTGATGAGTCTGTTTTGGGATTGCACGTAGACGAAGATGGGGAATTTTCCATAAAGGTAGTGAGCAAATGATTGTAGGATTGATTGGAAATATTGACCATAAGGAGCCTAATAAGCTTCACTTAGAAGTAAGTGGCGTTATTTATGAAGTTTTTATTAGTTTACATACGTATGGAGAGCTGAAAAGTGAACCTATCAAACTGCATATTAGCCATATTATTAGAGAAGATGCCCAGCAACTCTATGGATTCACCCAAAAAAGTGAGAAAACTCTTTTTGATGGGATGCTTAAAATCAATGGAATCGGACCAAAAGCCGCCCTTGCTATTTGTTCGACCTTTACGCCTGAGCAGTTTGCGGGTATTATTTCATCTAAAGATGTGAATGCTCTCAAAAAAGTTCCCGGAATAGGGCCTAAAAGTGCAGCACGTATTATGGTGGAACTTGCTGGATTTGACGCAATTTTACTTCAAGGGGAAGCGTTTACTACGAGTGCCTCTAGCGAAGCTTTGATGGCGTTAGAGTCACTTGGATTCAAAAAAGAGGTGATCGTAACTGCATTAAGCAAATGTACAGCTACGGACACGGTAACGCTGGTGAAAGAAGCGTTAAAACAACTACAAAAATTTTAATAAGGATTTAAAACAATGAAATTAGCTATTTTATTCGGAGGTGCCAGTTTTGAGCACGAGATTAGTATAGTAAGTGCGATTACCGTCAAAGGAAAGCTCAGAGGGTTTGATCTTAGTTTTATTTTTTGTGATCAAGATCACCGTTTTTATCTCATTGATGGTTCGAAGATGAAAGCGGTTACTTTCTCTCGTGGTGAACATCTCAAGATGCCTCAAATCTCTCTTGTTAAGGGTGGATTTGAACAACGAGGATTTTTGAGCTCCAAAATGCACACGATGCCTATCTTGAACCTTATCCACGGGGGCGATGGTGAAGATGGCTCTATCGCTGCATTGTTTGATTTTTATGGCATTTCATTTATTGGACCTCGTAAAGAGGCATCAATGCTTAGTTTCGACAAACACTACACCAAGTGGCTGGCAAATTCGTTGGGGATAAAAACACTTCCCTTTGAAGCGATTACCCAAAACTCACGAAATAGTATTCAAACGTCGTACCCTTTTATCGTGAAGCCTGCCCGTTTGGGTAGCTCTATTGGGGTGAGTATTGTTCGTGAAGCTCAAGAATTAGAATATGCGTTGGATGTTGGATTTGAATTTGATGAGGTACTTTTAATCGAGCCATTTATTAGTGCAGTTAAGGAGTATAATCTTGCGGGATTCAGTGTACGTGGAGAGATTACTTATTCCATCGTCGAAGAGCCACAAAAAGCAGAATTTTTGGATTTTGAGAAAAAATACCTTGATTTCTCACGCTCTAGTACCGTAGCCGAAGCTAGTATTTCAGATTCTCTTGTTCAACAACTTCAAGCGGCGTTTAAAACCATTTATACCCCGTTGTTTGAGGGGGCACTTATCCGATGCGATTTTTTCGAGATCAATGGCGAGGTATACCTAAACGAAGTTAATCCGATCCCCGGATCAATGGCAAACTACCTTTTCGAGGATTTCAGTGGCGGAATCCAAAAATTGTTGGCTTCCCTCCCTTCTAAGAAAGAGATTCGGGTGAATTACGATTATATTCACTCTATTTCGCAAGCCAAGGGTAAATAAACGTGGCACTAAAATCGTTCCTCTATAAAAGCCATGGATTCTCCATTAGCTATGAAATTCTCAACCCTACCCAAACTACCGATATACTTTTTCTCCACGGGTGGGGTTCCTCCAAAGCGTTGATGAAACAAGCATTTGGAAACACCCTCCCCATTTTCCGCCATATTTACATTGATATGCCGGGATTTGGACAAAGCAATAATGATGTTGCGTTAACTACCGATGATTATGCCGCTATTATGGAGCTATTACTGCACGAAATTGGTGCACGTAAGACTATAATTGTAGGGCATTCGTTCGGTGGAAAAGTGGCAACACTGCTCAACCCTGAACTCTTAGTCTTAGTAGCTTCATCAGGAATTCCCATCCCAAAACCGTTTAAAATTCGTGCCAAAATCGCTCTTTTTAAACTACTAAAACTTACGGGACTCACCTCATTACGCCGTTTCTTCGTCTCTCCCGATGCGCAAGGGATGTCCGAAGCAATGTATCAAACGTTTAAAAATGTCGTAAATGAAGATTTTAGTGACCGATTTAAAGCATTCAAAAATAAAGCACTATTATGTTTTGGAACAACGGACACCGCCACCCCTTTATGGAGCGGTAAAGTGATAAATACATTGATAAAGGGCTCACGATTGGTTACTTTTGAGGGGGATCACTATTTTCTTTTTAAAGAGGGGAAGATGATAGCGGATGAGATAGAGAAAAGCTGTAAAAATATTAATATGGAAAATGTCGAGATGATATGAATACAGTAAGTATTGGCACTATCAAATCATTACGAAAAGCATTGTCTTATTGTGCTGAGCTTGATCAATGTACCGATTCAGTCATGATAGATTTGAGTGATGCTAGTTTTATTGACTCAAATTTTACAGCTCTTTTAGGAGCTTATATCTATTACTTGGAATCAAAAAATATTAAAGTTGAAATAACTAAACCGCAAAAAGGTATAGTTTATACGACATTGTGTAAAAATAATTTTTTACCTTTTTTTAATTCCGGCTTTTCACGAATGAACGATCTGACACAAACGGTTATTGAATTCCGACAGTTCGATATTGCTGATACGGCAAAGCAACAAGCTTTTTTTGATTTATTAAGGGCTGGTTTATTAAAAAGTAGAGGATTAGTCAATTTATCGGATAAAGTTTTAAAAGAAGTTTCTAAAAATATTATTGAACTTTTTAGTAATGCAGTTTCTCATAGTCAAAGTGCATGTGGAATGTTTTGTGCAGGTCAATTGTTTCCTACTCATAGACTAGATGTCACAATTGTCGATATGGGAGTAGGAATTCAACACAATGTTGCATCGCATTTAAAGCAAGAAGTATCAGCAGATGAAGCTATACGCTGGGCAATGAAGAGACTTAATAGTACGCGCGATGATATTGGTGGACTTGGACTTTACTTGTTAAAAGAACTAATTACTTTAACAAAAGGAAAGTTAGAGATTGTATCAAACAATGGGTATTATTACATTAAAGATGGAAAAGAAGGTTCAGAATTACTAGAATTCACATTTCCGGGAACTGTTGTAAATATTGAGTTTAAAATAGATGATAAGTATTATTATCTCAAAGGAGAGATCGAATGATAATTAATGTAAATGAAGTTATTCATAGCAACAGTGCAACGATACGGGATCATGGATTGGCTGTTTATGAAATCGCTAAAAAAGCTCTTCAAGATGGAGAAAAAGTTGAAATATCTTTTAGTAATATAACAATGGTAATAAGCTCATTTTTAAATGCTTCGATTGGAAAATTGTACGGAAATTTTCCATTTGAGGTTGTAGACGAGCAAGTAACTGTTACAGGATTAGATGAAGATGATATGGAACTTCTTCAAATAACGGTGATACCGAATGCAAAAGAATATTATAGTGATCCTGCCAAAATTGAAAAAATTGAGCAATCGGTTATAGGTGCTTAATAATGAATTTGAGCGATTTGAATAAGTTTAATTCGAGTGATAAAGTTATTGTTGATGCAAATATTTTGATGTATGTTTATTGCCCATTAAATAGTTCTAGTTTCGGGCAGTTTATTAGTCATTATTCCGATACTTTACAAAAATTAGCTGATGCAAAAGCTTCTGTTTTTGTAAATTCATTGATTGTATCTGAGTTCATTAATCGTTGGTTACGGCTTGATTTTGCTAAAAGTGGTCTTGCCAATTTTAAAAAAGATTATCGTTCAAGTGATCGTTATAAAAAAACGATCAAAGCGATTTTAAGAGAACTTAACAAATTTTATCAACAGTGTAGTGTTCAGCATTTAGATGATGGCTTTTCTAACGTCAATGTGCAAAGCAGTTATACACAATTTCCCGAAAGTGATTTTAATGATATTGTAATAGCTGAAAATGCCAAGCTAAATGGATGTCAAGTTTTAACGCAAGATGGTGATTTTGCTCAATATGGCATTAATGTGATTCGATAATGACCCACCTAACCACCTACCTCGACAACATCAACCAACGCTTTCGTCTAGGCAACGCAACTGAGCACACGTTTCGCGGTGACTTACAACATCTCATCGAAGCACTCGTTCACGACATCCGAGCGACCAATGAACCCAAGCGGATTTCATGTGGTGCTCCCGATTATGTTCTCACACGCAAAGAAATTCCCGTAGGTTTTATCGAAGCCAAAGATATTGGTGACAAAGATTTAGCAGGAGCGAAAAAGACGGGGAATAAAGAGCAGTTTGACCGCTATAAAGCTTCTCTAAACAACCTCATATTTACCGATTATTTGGATTTTCATCTCTACATTGACGGGCTTTTTATCACCAAAATTGCCATTGCCGAAGTTCAAAATGGTACAATCATCCCTAAGCCTGAAAACTTCACCGGGTTCACCAATCTCATCAAAGATTTTTGTACCCATATTTCCCAAACTATCAAAAGCCCGAAAAAACTAGCGGAGATGATGGCAGGAAAAGCACGACTTCTTTCCGATGTGATCGAGCAAGCACTTTCCAGTGATGAAACTCACAACGAGGACAGCACGCTCAAAGAGCAGATGAATGCGTTTCGAGAAATTCTCATCCATGACATAACGCCCAAAGGTTTCGCAGATGTGTACGCCCAAACCATTGCGTATGGAATGTTTGCCGCACGACTGCATGACCCGACCATCGAAACGTTCAGCCGTCAGGAAGCTGCTGAACTGATTCCTAAATCCAATCCCTTTTTACGCAAACTTTTTGGCTACATTGCAGGACCTGATATTGATGATCGTATCCGATGGATTGTGGACAGTTTAGTAGAGATATTTTTGGCGTGCAATGTTGAGCAAATTCTCAAAAATTACGGTAAAACGACGAAAATGGAAGATCCTATTATCCATTTTTACGAAACATTTTTGAGTGAATACGATCCGAAACTGCGAAAAGCACGAGGCGTTTGGTACACTCCTGCACCCGTGGTTAGCTTCATCGTGCGTGCGGTGGATGAAATTTTAAAAACAGAGTTTGATTGTCCGCAAGGACTAGCAGACAACAGCAAAACGATGATAAAAGTCGCCAAACAAGGAACGACAAAAATAGTAGAACAAGAAGTCCACCGTGTTCAAATCCTTGACCCTGCCACAGGGACGGGGACGTTTTTAGCCGAAGTGGTCAAGCATGTT
>CANMHZ010000045.1 GCA_947497635.1 Helicobacteraceae bacterium
ATATTATTTTGGAATTGGTACGAAGTCGTAAAATGCTTCAGATTAAAACCGAAGAAATCGAAGAGAGCGAAAGATTTTATCGTACGATTTTTTCTTCCGTGCATGAAGCAATCTTGATTTTGGAAAATCATACCATTGTGGATTGTAATGATTTGGCATTAGCCTTGTTTGAGATGAGCAGAGAAGAATTGATGGGCAAAGATATTTTTACTTTGCCGTATGCTATCGAATGTAGAGAACAGAATTTTGAGGATTCTCTTGATTTGGCGTACAAGGGGAACTATCTCACAATTCAGTGTTCATTGCATCTAAAAAATCTACTTGAAGAGATTAAAATCGTCGAATTTAGTCTATCTGGGTTTGAACAAAAAGATGAAAATAAATTGGTAATGGTTGCACGAGATATTACAGCACACGTAGAAGAAGAAAGAATTTATAGGATGCAAACCCGTCAAGCACAGATGGGAGAAATGATTTCCATGATTGCACACCAATGGCGACAACCTCTGGCAATTATTAACGCCATCACTTCGCGAATGCGATTAGAGGTGATGTTGTCGGATGAAGAGGATGGATTATTAATTGATGATTTGATTAAGATTGAACAGCAATGTACCCATCTTTCTCAAACCATTTCTGATTATAGAGACTTTTTTCGTCCCGATAAACCTAAAGAATATTTCAATATTTCTGTTCTTATTCATAATGCGATAAGTTTGATGGATCAGACGTTAAAAAATCATGGAATTATGGTCGAAACAGTATTGAAATATGATTCCAATCTTTTAACCTACCGTAATGAAATTCTTCAAGTCCTTATGGCATTATTGAAAAATTAATTAGATGCGTTTGTTGAAAAGCAAATTACAAATGGAGAAATTTCAATTACACTTGATAAGGATATTAACTACTGTATTATCAAAATTCGCGATAATGCGGGGGGAATTTCCTCTGAAGTTATCAATAAGCTTTTTATCCCTTATTTTACGACAAAGACAAAAAGCAATGGTACAGGTCTGGGTCTTTATATGAGTAGGACGATTATTCACGATCACTGCAATGGAGTGTTAGAAGTAGAAAGCGAACGTTCAGAAGCTATTTTTACGATTAAATTACCATTGGAGAACGGTAGATTATGAGCCTAAAAGAGACATTGGATCAGCTTGCTTTTTACGCTAAAGGGATGCGAGTATTGTATGTGGAAGATGAGAACCAAATCCGTGAAAATACGCAGTTGCTTCTCAGTAAAATTTTTTCCGATGTGCAAACAGCTACTAATGGAAATCAAGGGTTAGCTCTGTACCAAAGTAGCTCGTTCGATTTAGTTATTACGGATATTTTGATGCCGGAAATGAATGGGGTCGCTATGATTCGAAAAATAAAAGAGTTAACTCCATCCCAGCCTTTTATTGTTACCTCTGCTTGTGAAGAGAGTAATTATTTAGTGGATCTCATTAATTTAGGAGTGGCTCAGTTTCTTATAAAACCCATGAAAA
Source organism: Helicobacteraceae bacterium (assembly GCA_947497635.1). Taxonomy (GTDB): domain Bacteria; phylum Campylobacterota; class Campylobacteria; order Campylobacterales; family Sulfurimonadaceae; genus Sulfuricurvum. The sequence goes on from CANMHZ010000045.1 coordinate 1,497, forward strand.
CCGATCAAATTATCAAAATTCTTAATGAAGTCGTTCAAAACATTTATAATGGTCGAATTCGTGATGGACGAAAAGTGAAAGAGTTTAAAGATTGAAATGAATACTAATATTGAAGAGTTAATGCAATTAGGTCGGGATGTAAAGATCTTGTATGTTGAGGATAATAAAGGACTTCGGGAAAGTATAGTCGGTTTATTGGCAAAATTTTTCCCTCATCTGGATTACGCTGATAATGCTGAGATGGGATACAAACGTTACCGCGAACATGCTCCTGATATTCTTTTGACGGATATTAAAATGTCGGGAATGAGTGGATTTGATCTAGCAAAAATGATAAAAGCGGATAACCGTGATGTTCGGATACTTTTTATTTCTGCTTTTGATGAAAAAGAATATTTGTACGAAGCTATTGAAATAGGAACGTTTCGTTATCTTTCCAAACCGACAAAAGTTCCTGTTCTGATTACAGCACTGCACGCTGCTGTCCTTGAAATTAGTAATGAACGTCACAAGCGGATTTTTGAAAAGCAGATGAACGATATTTTTAATTATCAAAATAATCTTCTCGTGATGTTAGATCAAGAAAAGCCTATTCTTGTTAATCAGCAATTTCTTGATTTTTTTGATGTAAAGAACCTTGATGAATTTATGCAGTTACAGGGTGGACTTACACAATTACTTTTAAAACATCAAGGCTTCTTATATCCAACATCAGAGTCTGGTTGGTTTGAAACAGCACTCCAAAACCCAGGCAAGCTTTTTCATACTAAAATACTTAATCGTGATGGGGAAGCTCGGCATTTGATAATGAAGCTTCGGACAATTCCTGATAAAGTAGGATTTGTAATACTCTCATTTGATGATATTTCTGATCTTAATTTAATGATGATTTTTGATGAAAATACAGCTAAAAGTGATCAAAAATCAAAAGATTGTACGGCAGTTGTAAAACTGATGAATGTGATAAAAGAAAATTCTTCCGAAGTCAAGCTACATAATTTTTATCGCGGTTTGACGATTGTGAATAGTGCTGTTCTACTTAAAACGGAAGAAAACAAAATCGTCCTAAAAACAGCTTATTCGCAACTCAAAGCTATTAAGATGGCAAAAAGCATAACGATCTCTTCGGAGCTTTTTCCTTACAGTGTTTTGTGTAAAGTTGCTAATACAATTAATTTTGATGAACAAACTGTGAGCTTTTCGGATATGCAATTTATCCATGAAAGTGCAGATCATCGTGTTAATATTCGTCTCGAACTTGATGAAGAACGTCATAGTGTTACACTATTTCGTAATGATATAAAGTATCTTGGTAGAACACGGATTGTTGATATCTCTATTTGTTCGGTTAAAGTCGAATTAGATGCTATGCCAGCTGGTTTTGAGGTAGATGAGATAGTTAGAATATCCATAGTGTTGGAAACCGATAAACAGCCGCTTAGTCTTTCTATTAAAGGCAGAGTTTATCGGATTGACACTTTTTCTAAAAGTTTTCATATTGTATTCCTGTTTGAACTCTCATCGGTATATCATGATAAATTACTTGATTACATTGCCAAACGCCAATTGGAGCTCATTCGTGAATTCAGAGCGCTTTAATATACTATCTTCTCGTACTATTATGGAATTATTTCAATCCACTATGATTGCTTGGATCGCCTTTTTTATTGCTCTTGGAATAACGTTTTTGTTGTGGTCGAATGCGCAAAACGATGCTATGGAGGAGGCTAAAAATCGTTTTGCTAGATCTAATCTTGATATGATTCATAAAATTAATAATAGGATGGAGACGTATGCAAATGCACTGCAAAGCGGTACTGCATTATTAAATACTGTAGAGAAAATGAATCGTAAAAAATGGAATATTTATTTTTCAAGCCTAGAGATAGCAGAACATTATCCAGGATTTCAGGGAATTGGATTTTCAAAAGTCATCCCTTCCAATCAACTTTCTGAGCATATTGTTCAAATGCGTAGAGAAGGATTGTTAGACTATGGAATTAAACCGTTCGAAAAACGGGCGGAATATCATTCTATTATCTATCTTGAACCATTGGATGAGAGGAATAAACGGGCTATCGGATACGATATGTTTACCAACCCTATTCGCAAAAGTGCCATGATACGTGCGCGGGATACTGGGGAGGTTACTCTTTCAGGTAAAGTTACGCTAGTTCAAGAAAATGAGACCAATATTCAAGTCGGTTTTCTAATGTACGTACCGTTCTATCATGAACAAGACGAATTTATAACGCAAGAGCATAAAAAGAAATATTTTGAAGGCTTTGTCTATGCCCCTTTTCGTGCCAATGATCTGATGCTTGAAATTCTTGCTCACAAAGATCCTAACATAGCGGTGAAACTCTATGATGGGACATCCGTTAACGAGGAGAATCTTCTGTATCAAAGTGATAATTTTATCAAGAATAAACCACTCTTTGCCGCAAGTATTCCGATTGAAATGTATGGACGAATTTGGACGGTTGTTTTTCAAACACAACCATCTTTTAAAGCAACGATTGATAGCGATAATTCTCGATTGATCATACTGGCAGGCTTACCCATATCTTTGCTTTTATTGCTTACGGGTCTCTCTTTTTCTCAAACAGTAAAGCGAGCAAAAATCATGGCTCGTAAAATGACTTCGGAAATTAGAGCTCTTAACAATGAACTCGAAACCATCATAGATACCGCGCCAAATCCCATAATTTTACATACACAAGATGGTACGATTATAAAAATCAACAAAGCATGGAGAGACAGCTGCGGATATAACATCGAAGAAACCCCCACCACGGATATTTGGGTCGATAAATCGTATAAAGAAAATCATGAAAAAGTCAAAGAGTATATCCGTTCTTTGTTTACGATTACCGAAAAAGTAGATGAAGGGGAGTTTTCATTTTACAGCAAAGCAGGAGAAAAAATAACATGGCAGTTCAGTTCAGCTCCCTTTGGGGTAATTGATGGAAAAAAAGCCGTTATCTCCTCTGCGATGGATGTGACGGAACTCAAAAATAAAGATGATTTGATGATGATGCAGTCGCGTCATGCAGCGATGGGAGAGATGATTAATATGATCTCCCATCAATGGCGACAGCCTCTAGCCTCAGTCACCGCGATTTCTGGATTATTAAATCTGGAAGTAATGATGGATCAATATGACAAAAATCATTTTACTCAAAAGCTTGATCTTATCAGCGATATTGCATTGGAACTTTCCAATACAATAAACGATTTTAGGAATTTTTTCAAAGAAGATAAGATGAAAGAATCAACAACTTGGAAAGAACTTGTTGAGGGGAGCCTTGCTTTGATTAAACCTGTTTTGATTAGTAAATTGATTACGGTGGAAACAGCTTTCCCTGAAAATGATCTCTTTACGACGTATCCGCGTGAAATACGACAAGTTATTCTCAATTTAATCAAAAATGCAGAAGATGCGTTGGTCGATAATATGACAGCTGAACCAACGATATGGATTCGAACAATGCGTGAAGGAACGATGAGATGCTTAGAAATAGAAGATAATGCTGGTGGAATAGCAGAAGAGATTATCAAACACATTTTTGATCCATATTTTAGTACAAAAATGGAAAAAAATGGGACAGGGATCGGATTGTATATGTCTAAAACAATGGTAGAGAAGCATGGTAATGGATTTTTAAATGTTTATAACACTGTACGCGGGGCTTGTTTTAGAATTTCTTTTCCAATAAAGGGCTAATGACGAAGTTTGGACGAAAGAATATATAAAATTTAAGTCATTTTATATGATAAAATATCTCCATACAAAAGAGAAGGAACGTCATGAAGGAAGATTATATTATTTTTGCAGTAGGTGAGTGTGATTACGCAATTGAAGTTAATAAGGTTGAACGTATACTACCAATTACGGAAATCACGCCGATTCCTTATATGAACAAGTGTATAAAAGGGGTCATAAATTATCAAAATCACCTCCTCCCTATTATAGATTTGCGTTATATCTTCAATGTCACTGCTTATGATGAAGTGATGAAAAAATTATTCACTCAAGTACAAAATGACCATTCTGTCTGGGTTGAATCTTTTAAAAATTCGATGAGTGAGAATAGAGCGTTTAATTTGACAACAGATCATCATGCTTGTCGGTTGGGAAAATGGTTGGATAGTTTTTCTACTCACAATGAAAATATTGCCGCTATATTAAGGGAGCTTCGCCCAGCACACAAACAGCTTCATCAAATGGGTCAGGAGATTCTTGATATACGTGATCAGGATATTCACCAAGCACAAGAAATGACAGATGACCTTGTTCATACAATTTATCAAAGCACTTCCACACAGATTAATAAACTGATTGAATGCTCTCATACCGTCTCTGATCAGCTCCAAAAGCTTTTGATATGCGTAGAAAATGACATATGGTTTGCATTGCAGATTGATGGAGCAAAGGATATTATCCATGTAGATAAGATAGAAATCAAGCCTATGAAGCAAGAATCTGGTACTAACGAGTTTATACAACTTCAGGGAGTCATTGAGACGCAAGAAAATTTAGTGTTGATAATTGAGAGTATTAATGTAAAAGAACTCTCGTCTAAGAATCTTCCTACTGTCAATATGGCGTGATCAGAACGTGTTAGCAGAGAAAAATCACAAAAAAGTCTTAAATTAGCTAATTTTACGTCTTTATTAAGAATAAGAACACTATCATACCTTACTACATAAATGTAATACTTTGGTTACGAAGGATAGAGATGTTTTTTTGGAATAAAGAGAAGATAGAGGATGTTGGGCTTCTTCATTCGAAGATAGCCGAGTTGGAAAGTGAAATTGATAATTTAAAGAAAGATAATCTACGATTAAATCAAGAGAACACGAAATATAAACATAGTACTGTTATGTTTCAATTGATTCATGATTTAACTGAAAACTTAACGGGCGCATGTGAATTTGATTTAGGCTTACTTCAAAAAGATCTGACTGACAATGTTAATCATTTGGAAGAAATTGACGTTTTAAATAAAAGTAATCATGACAGTGCAATTGAGATTAATGATGAGATTGGTGAAATTCTAGATATTCAGCAAAAATTGGTTGGTAAAATAACGGATAATTATGGTTCAGTTGGACAGCTAAATGATGGTGTTGGATCAATTGGTCAAGTTATTGACTTGATTAAGGATATTTCCGATCAAACGAATCTACTAGCGCTTAATGCTGCCATTGAAGCGGCACGAGCGGGTGAACATGGAAGAGGATTCGCTGTTGTAGCTGATGAGGTTCGTAAACTTGCTGAACGGACTCAAAAAGCAACGGCAGAAGTGGCAATGAACGTGCAAAGCCTTAAACAAAATGCTATGGATATTTATGAACGTTCCAGTTCAATGGAAGAGATTTCATCAGCCTCTAGCAAAAAGTTAGAACAGTTCCAACGTACTCTTTGTGAGTTAACGAATCGAACAGAAAAAATAGAAGGTGATTCTACGAATGTTCTTTATTCCGTATTTATGGTGCTGGTCAAATTAGATCACTTGCTCTTCAAAGCAAAAGGGTATAAAACAGTGTTTAGTAATAAAGTAGATGATGAATTCGTAGATCATCACCATTGCCGTCTTGGTAAATGGGCTGAAGGGGGAAAAGGTGCACAACTTTTCGGAAGCACGCCAAGTTTCAGAAAACTAGAATCTCCACATAAAATAGTACATGACAGTATTCTTTCGGCGGTTAATTGTGTTAGTTCAGGGACATGCGGGCAAGAATCTAAGAATGTTATGAGCTATTTCAAAGATGCTGAGAATGCAAGTCGTGATGTTATCAACACTCTTAATTCAATGTTGATTGAAGAAAGACAAAAACGAGTTGGGAAATAAGAAAGAGTAGGGCTTAAGCCCCGCATCTAAAAATCAAATTCTTAAGACTTCGTTCTTCCTCTATTTCGGGGAAACTCTCCCTATTTTTTAATCTTTCGATATACAGAAAGTCAGGAGCATTTTCACGAAAGAGGGTTCGGATAAATTCACTTTCTAACTCAGGGGCGTTGAGAGCCGATAAAACAGTGCACTCTTCCGCTGCAAACTCGTGAAGGCGACGGATAATCTTCGCGTAATCGGAGGTTGCTGCAAACGACCCTTTTTGAAAGCTTGGTGGGTCGATGATTATTAAATCATACGGTCCAGCTTTGCGAATACGGCTCCATGAGTTGAGAATGTTGTAGGGCATAAATTCTACTTTTTGAGTATCAAGTTTATTGAGACGATGATTCTCCCGTCCTATGCTTAAAACATTTTTGTTCATATCAACATTGACAACTGACCGCGCCCCTGCTTCAATAGCGACAACAGAGAATGAGCAGGTGTAGGAAAAAAGGTTAAGAACTTTTTTTCCGAGGGCGTGTTCATGGACGAAGGCACGACCGATTTTCATGTCAGGAAAAAAGCCGATATTTTGCGCGTTGAGGAAATTAAGGTAGTATTTAAGACCATTTTCGATGGCAAATGTTTCTTGTGGCAATTCACCTACAATGACATTTGAGGGTGCTGATGGGAGATAGCGTTGCTGGATTACGAGAGCTTTCCATTGACCTTTAGTGCTATAGAACTCACGTAACATGGAGACAATTTCCTCCTCATTATCGACTTCTTCGAATAATACGGCAAAGAGGACACT
>CANMHZ010000046.1 GCA_947497635.1 Helicobacteraceae bacterium
GGTGTGACGGGAATTCGAGTTGCGTTGAAAGATGGCTCCACGCGTCAAATAGATGTTCCTGGAGTATTTGTCTTTATTGGTAATAATGTTAATAACCAAGTTCTCATTCAAGAAGATGGCAGTTTTTTGTGCGATATGACCCCATCGGGTGAAGTAATTGTCGATTTGAGTATGAAAACATCGGTTGCGGGACTCTATGCAGCAGGCGATATGCGAATTGCTGCACCCAAACAAGTAGTAAGTGCGGCAGGAGATGGTGCAGTTGCGGCATTACAAGCGATTTCGTATGTGGATGAGCACTTTCACGCTTAAGGGCAAAGTGCCACTTAAACCCTAAGGCGATACAATACGCTATCAATTGAGTGTGAGGAGTTTAACATGATTAAAGTAGGTGTATTTGGTGCGGGTGGACGTGTCGGAAAGTTGATTATCGAGGATCTGCATCATGAAAGTGAAATTTCATTGGGTGCGGTGTATGTACGAAATGAGCTTAATTTTTCGATTGACCCTTCTGTCCTTGTGACCAACGATATGAATGTATTGCTCAAAAGTTCTGATGTCATCATTGATTTTTCACTACCTGAAGCGACGCAAATATTGCTGGAGTGCGCACTCAATAATCCTCGTCCCCTTGTTGTTGGGACAACAGGGATGGATACCCATCAGCTTAATCTTCTCAAATTGGCAAGTGAGTCAATGCCGATTTTGTACGCGACGAATATGTCATTAGGTGTTGCACTTTTAAATAAATTGGTTTACACTGCATCTAAAACGCTCAAAGATTTTGACATTGAAATCGTAGAACAACATCATCGTCACAAAAAAGATGCCCCAAGCGGGACAGCATTGACATTGGCAAATTCAGCGGCTCGTGCACGTGAATTGGATTTGGATGTCGTTCGTGTGAGTGGACGCGATGGTAATATCGGTGAGAGAACCAAAGATGAGATTGCCGTTATGGCATTGCGCGGTGGAGACATTGTCGGTCGCCACACAGTTGGTTTTTACAGTGAGGGGGAGTTTGTAGAGCTTCATCACACGGCAACGAGTCGTAATACCTTTTCTAAGGGTGCGATTCGTGCGGCAAAATGGCTAGTAGGTAAAGAGAACGGATTATATAATATCAGCGATTGTTTGGAATTAGGAGCATAAATGCGTAGTATGAATGAAAAATGTGCGGTTGTTGGAATTTTTGACCATGCTGAGGCATCGAAGTTAGCTTATTTTTCGCTCCATGCGCAACAGCATCGAGGGCAAGAAGCGGCAGGGATTAGTACGAGTAATGGTGAAAAGCTTTTTACGATTAAAGATCGAGGATTGGTTACCCAAGTATTTGATAACCAAAAGCTCTCAACTCTAAAAGGTGAAATGGCAATTGGGCATACTCGCTATTCGACAGCGGGAGATGACTCTATTCTCGATGCACAGCCTGTATTTGCTCGCTATGATTTGGGAGAGATGGCGATTGTTCATAACGGTAATCTTACAAATGCACAAGAAGTACGGGATGCTCTTATCAAAAAAGGGGCAATTTTTCAAACCTATATGGATACGGAAAACCTTATTCATCTTATTGCAAAAAGTGATCAACATCATCTTACCGATCGTATCATTGATGCTGTCAAAAAAATCGAAGGGGCGTACTCACTTGTATTTTTGAGTCGTTCTAAGATGTTTGCAATGCGTGACCGTTTCGGATTTCGTCCTCTTAGTCTTGGACGTGTGGGTGATGGTTATGTGGTAGCGTCTGAAACATGCGCATTTGATCTTATTGGTGCGGAGTTCATTCGTGACGTAGAACCAGGCGAATTGTTGATTTTTGAGAAAGGGAAAGCTCCTCAATCAATCAAAGTATTTGAGCCTACTCCGAAACACTGTATTTTTGAATACGTCTATTTTGCCCGTCCTGATTCCAATGTTTACGGACAAAATGTGTATGAAATGCGTAAAGCTATGGGTAAAAAGCTGGCGCAAGAACAGCCGATAGTAGCGGATATGATTGTCCCCGTTCCTGATGGTGGTATTCCCGCTGCCATAGGGTATTCACAAGAGAGTGGTATCCCTTTTGAAATGGCAATTATGCGTAATCACTATATTGGGCGTACGTTCATTGAGCCAACGCAAGAGATGCGTGATTTGAAAGTAAAAATGAAGCTCTCTCCGATAGAGCATCTTATCAAGGGTAAACGCTTAATCGTTGTCGATGATTCTATTGTCCGTGGAACAACAAGCCGTCGAATCGTCCGTATGCTCAAAGAAGCGGGTGCACTTGAGGTACATATGCGTATCTCTAGCCCTCCGACCACTGATCCTTGTTTTTATGGGGTTGATACACCCGATAAAGATAAGCTCATTGCAGCAAATATGACCAATGCTGAGATTTGTGCCTTTATTGAAGCGGATTCGTTGGGGTACCTTAGTAATGACGGATTATTGCTGAGCGTCAACGGCAAAGAAGAAAATTATTGTACTGCCTGTTTTACTGGCAAATATATTATTTAAATCGATTTTGATGCGCGAACAAATTTTTACCTATGGGCAATATTTACGTGAAAAATTTGGATGCAAAGTTTCAAAAGTCCCAGTTTCCATTTCTGGCTTTACCTGCCCAAATATTGACGGAAGTGTCGCAAAAGGGGGCTGTACTTTTTGCGAAAATGATTCGTTTAGTCCCAGTTTGGACAAAGTAAAACCACTTAAGGGTTTTTTCCTTAATCTTGAGTCTCACGAAAACCCTTATTTAGAAAAGCAACTACAACAGCTCGAATGGCAGTTTGCGGCACTCTCCCAGAAGTTGAAAAAAGATAATGGTACTCAAAAATATCTCGTTTATTTTCAAAGCTTTACAAACACCTACGCTCCTCTTTCGACCTTAAAAGCTCTCTACGAAAAAGCATTAACCTTTGAGAATGTTGTGGGATTGAGTATCGGAACTCGTTCGGATAGTATTAGTGAAGAGGCATTTGAGTATCTCTCAGAGCTCTCACAAAGAACAGAAGTGTGGATAGAGTTTGGGATTCAATCAATTTTTGATGAGACTCTTGAGAGGGTCAACCGAGGGCACGATAGCCAAAACGTTAAAGATGCAATTGCTAAAGCCAAAGAATATGGGTTAAACGTATGCGGTCATTTGATCTTTGGACTTCCGGGTGAAGACAAAGAAATGATGCTTGAAACGGCTAAAGTTGCCTACGGTTTAGGGGTTGATTCATTGAAATATCATCCTCTTTATGTGGTGAAGCGTACCGCATTGGCAAATGAGTATGCCCGTGGTGAATTTGTACCAATAACGGAAGAACTGTATTTGGAGGTGCTCGTGGAAGCGTTGAAACAAAAGCCAGCACATATAAGTGTTCAGCGCCTGACGGCTGGAATTGATGATGATTCGCTCATCTCTCCCCAATGGTGCCGTGATAAAAATAGTCAATTTCGTGCGATTAATAATGCCCTAAAAGATGTAGGGCTGAAGTACTAACGTCCAAACACCCTAACATCTTGAGCATCTCCTTTGAAATAAGGGGGATACGGCATAATAATCCAAAACTTTTTCGTTCTTCCTGGCTTAAGATTCGTTGCTACAACTTCCGTATGAATTATATATGAGGGCTTTTTTTCAAGCCCTTTATCTCCCAGTAATTCTGCAAAGGCGTTGGATTGATAGGTAGGATTCTTGCTTCTCACCCCAGTGTCTTGATTGATAAGTTTAATCTCAACGTTCACTTCACCTATTGTATATTTTCCTGAATTACGTACCGTTCCCGTAAAAACAATCTGTTCTTTGGGGAGAAAACGATGATGATCAACACTGACTAACGTAAGCTTCTTTGTACTACTATCAATCATTAATAGAGCTACAAAGAATAATCCAGCAGCACCAATAAAATGGACAAAAATAATCGATCCCTTATAGGGGAGGTTTCTTTGTAGTAGGGTAATGAAAATGGCAGCAATAAGTGTGAGTAGGGTCACAAAGATAGCAAGATAGTGCCAAACAGTAAAATAGGTTGTCATCGACAGATACCCCATGCAATTACAGTGAAATTTTTAGGATATGAAAATGGCTCAATTAAGAACTTGAAGCTTTCCCCTTCTTGGGGCTTGATTGTTTTAGAAATCACGAGAGTTTTCCTTCGAAAGGGGAGATAGGGGTAAAGTTTATTGATAGGTTTGATAGTGGAAACTTTGGATATCCCGAACATGATCGTACATTCTTTAAACGTCTGTTTTGAGGTATTATTAATATCTCCGCGAATGAGCAACGCATCGGTAAACTCTAAGTCTTGAACCGTCGTAAGGGTAACACTATGCTTGTAAAAGTAGGTATGCATTCCTATGTAAGCGAGAGGTGAGCTAATAAGAAGAATAAAGGCACTTACAATAAGGGTAACCGCAACAGCAAGTTTTCGATGAAATAAAATCGCTAAGATAAGAAATAATAAGAAAAAGAAGAGAATCCCTCCGAAGAGAAGATAATCATAAAGGGAGAGAGTATTGATAAAGTGAAGGATGTTGCTTTTCATTTAGTCCTAGAATTCTTCTCCGCGATTCCACTCACTCCTACTCGTCTAGCAAGTTCTTGTTTGATACGATCGGGCGAAATATTTTTATGCCCCAGTGCAACCAAGACATGATAGACCAAATCGGCACATTCGTAAATAATTTCATTTTCATTGTCATCTTTGACGGCAAAGGCAAACTCACCTGCCTCTTCGACCACTTTTTTGAGGATGGCATTATCCCCTTTTGAGAGAAGCTTTGCTGTCCAAGAGGTATTGGGGTCACTGTTTTTGCGTTCTAATATTGTGTGATAGAGATCATCAATAATCCCATACGTAGCAACGGTATCAATTTGGGGTTCACTGATCGTTTCCCCTGATTCTATGTCCGTAAAGAAGCACGATTTACGCCCGGTATGGCACGCAACACCTTCTTGACGTACCATGATCAGAAGAGTGTCATTATCACAATCAAGTAAGAATCGTTCGATATGTTGCAAATGTCCGCTTGATTCCCCTTTTTTCCACAAGCGTTGTTTTGAGCGTGAAAAATAGTGAGCGACTTTCGTAGAGAGGGAAAGTTCTAACGATTCACGGTTCATATACGCCATCATCAAGACTTCTAATGTTGTAGAGTCTTGAACGATAACGGGAAGTAGTTCCGATTTTTGCCAGTCAATTTGATCGAGATTCATCGGTTATTTCCCTGTAGAGGTGATTTTTTGATTATCACCGCTTTTTGTATCCAACCAAATATTAGGGGTTGAGCCTCCGGGAGTTAAGAAAATTTTCGCATCTTTATTTTCTTTGAGCGCGTCGTTAAATTTCCCTTGCACTTTGATTTGCTCTAGCTTGAGTAATCCAGGGGTTAATGATTGGGAGACAAGATGGTTGGCTTGGGCTTGAGCTCGTGCTTCGATGGTGAGAGCGTTTGCTGTCCCTTGTGCTTCAGTCTCTTTTTTGAACGCCTCTTGTTTGGCACGTTCTACGTCTTGCTGTGCTTTTTCAACTTCTTGTTTGGCGACTTGAACCCGTTCGATTTGATCTTTTACTTTTTGAGGAAGTCCAATTTCACGTAATTGAATGGATTCCAGATCAGCAGGTCCATTTTTTTGACGATTCACATTACTGCGAATTCCTGCTTCGATCTTTTGCGCAATAGCATTACGCATTATAGGAAGTGTTTCTGCATCGTATTGACCAATAACGTTACGAACCACATCCCGAGCCACAGGATCGATAATCTTGTCTTCCCAGCTAAAGCCCCAATTGGAGATTGTTTTTGCGGCAAGCTGTGCATTGAGACGATATTGAACTGTCATATCAATCGTGACAGGGAGACCGCGTTTATCCAAAACTGTAATAGCTGGCTTGAGCAATATCCCATCTCCTGCGGTGGAAGCACGATCAACTTTATCGGCATAATTGATGATACGTACTTTCGTATCGACCACATAAATTTGTTGAATAATAGGGAGTAGAAAGTGCAATCCAGGCATGAGTGATTCATCGCTGTATTTACCGTTAGTGGAGAGGATACCACGCTCCCCTTCGTTGATAATAATGAACGGTTTTGCCAAAACAAGAAGTAAAATAAACCCTCCGATAAGCCAAAACATCCCTGTTTTTTGAGGATTCATATTGAAATCGAATTTTGGAGGTTTGGGGGTATTCGCACCACCTCCACCATTCTTTTTCTCTTCACTCTTTTTTTTGTTAAAATAATCGTTCATATCAGTTGCCATAAAGTGAGCCTTTGTTAGTTAATGTACGTTAAATAATGATCGAAATCAGGATTGCGACCGTATACGATGTCGAAATAACTGCTTTGTAATTTTTCAGTGATTGGACCACGTCCGCCAGCACCTAAAACGCGTGCATCGACTTCGCGAACAGGGGTGAGTTCTGCTGCTGTTCCTGTGAGAAATGCTTCGTCAGCGGTATAAATTTCTTCACGGGTAATACGGCGACGCATTACTTTCATTCCCATTTTTTCTGCCATTTCAATAACTGTTTTTTGAGTGATTGAAGCGAGTGAATTATCATTTGGTGGGGTGATAAGCTCACCGTCTTTTACCATGAAGAATGATGCTCCGCTGGCTTCTGCCACATATCCCTCATCATCAAGAAGAAGTGCTTCATCGTATCCTGCTTCAACTGCTTCAAATTTTGCCATTTGTGAGTTTAGATAGTTCCCGACTGCTTTGGCTTTACCCATATTGGATTTATTATTAGGACGGCTGAAAGAGGATATTTTGAGACGAATACCACGTTTCATCCCCTCTTCACCTAAATAAGCGCCCCATTCCCATGCAGCGATAGAGACTTCAACGGGAGCTTCTTTGTGATAAATCCCCATAACACCGTATCCAAGATAGACAATAGGGCGGAGATAGACATTTTCACCCGTAAAATCGTTAGATTTAATGAGATCAATTTGCGCTTGATTGAGTTCTTCAATCGTATATGGAACCGTAATCAAGGTCATTTTTGCTGATTCGATCAAACGTTTTGTGTGGTCGTTAAGACGAAAAATTGCATACCCTTTTGGGGTCTTATAGACTTTTGTTCCCTCAATAGCACCGTTACCGTAGTGAAGTGTGTGAGAAAGGACGTGAATCTTCGCGTCATTCCAAGGTACTAAATTGCCGTTCATCCAAATAGTTTTGGCTTCGTTCATGGGAAGATCTCCAAAATAAAAATTGGATTATTTTAGCGTAGATGCTATTTAACGTTGATTAAAGCGTGATATTCTCAATCCATTCTATTTCGTCTTCCCTCGTTCTCACTCTCCGAGTGGGAATGCATACACAGCCAAAAGGAACACAATGTGCTCTAGTTCAGGTGAGTATGTAACGAGTAAGACACTAATCCTATTTTAGTCATAGTGTGTTAAAGTACCATTATGTAAAAAAAAAGAGGTTCTTATGGCATTTAAAGTTACCAAAAATGGTCACATCATCAGAGCTTCTCTTCCCCGTAAATTACCTAAGTCCGTCATCGAAAGAGTGGAAATGGGAAATGAAAAAGCATCTGCCTTTGCCCAAAAGGCTCGAATGATTCTATCAAACGCCAAAGTCATTTATGAGCTATAAAATTAGAGGGATTGCTTCTAGCGACAAGCTTAGATTTTTAGCTACTTGTTTGAATGATAGAGAAAGAGCTTTTATCAAAAATACCTTCAAAGCATCGGATAAAAAAGATACCGTTGTTTATGTATTAGAAAACAATCAAGAACCCCTCGGATTTATCGCATTATCTGCAAGTAGAGTGGATGCTATACCTGTCGTACTCATCGATTATCTTTTCGTCTCTTATGCGTTGCGTAAACATATTATTGCTGAACTTACCCACGTAAAAATTTCAGAATTTCTTCTTTCCATGGCAATGAATAAAGCGCAAGAGTTGCAAAAAAGTATCGGCATCCGCTGGCTGGCTCTTTTGCCAGACAATGATAAATTAGAAGATTTTTATAAAGGGCATTTTGGTTTCTCATCCTATAAGGAAAA
>CANMHZ010000047.1 GCA_947497635.1 Helicobacteraceae bacterium
CGCCCTCTTCTTCAACAACGCGCATACCACGTCCGCCTCCGCCTGCTGCTGCTTTGAGAATGATAGGGAAACCAACCTCTTTGGCACGAACACGCGCTTCAGCGATATCTTTGATTGCACCGTCAGAACCAGGGACAACAGGGACACCCGCAGCGATCATGACATCTTTAGCTTTGGATTTATCCGACATCATGACCATAACTTCAGGAGTCGGTCCGATAAATTTAATCCCGTGATGGGTACAAATCTCTACGAAATGCTGATTTTCACTCAAAAAGCCGTATCCCGGAAAAATGGCATCACAATTACTAATTTCTGCGGCAGCAATAATAGAGGGGATGTTGAGATAACTGCTCGAACTAGCTGCTGCACCGATACAAATAGCAGCATCCGCAAGCTTAAGATACGAAGCATCTTTATCCGCAGTCGAATAAACAGCAACCGCTTCTTTGCCCATCTCTTGAATTGTACGAATGGCACGAAGAGCGATTTCCCCGCGGTTTGCGACTAAAATTCGTTTAATTTCCGCCATAATTAAAGCTTTTTAACAGAGTACAACGGCATATCGTATTCAACCGCTTGCCCATCAGACTTGAGGATCTCAAGGATTTCACAGTCGAACTCAGCTTCAAGCTCATTCATTATTTTCATTGCTTCTAAAATTGCAACAACTTGCCCTTTTTTAACACGATCACCAACTTTGACAAAAGCCGCTGAATCAGGAGAAGGGGAAGAATAAAATGTCCCAACCATAGGTGATAAAATCGCGTCACCAACAACAGGAACATTTACTGCTGGCGAGTCAAGAGTAATCGGTGCAGCAACAGCCATAGGAGCTGCCATCATAACAGGGGCAGCAACAGTACCGATATTTTTTTCCAATTCAATTGAAAAAGTATCCGATGTAATTTTTAATTTTGACAATGTGCTTGTATCAAATTCTTGCACAAGTGCTTTAATATTGTTAATATCCATGAGGTTCATGAGTAAATCGCTCCTAAAAGTAGGGTAATAGATGTGTTATACTACCACAAATAAAATTAATAATGGATACGACAATGGGTCTCAAAAGTGACGGATGGATTCGGAAAAAGGCATTAGAAGAGGGGATGATTTCTCCATTTTGTGAGGATCAAGTGGGAGTTGGAGTCGTCAGTTACGGGCTTAGCTCGTATGGGTACGATATACGGGTAACCGATGAATTTAAAATTTTTACCAATCTCAATTCCACGGTCGTTGACCCCAAACATTTTGACGATATGAATGTGGTTGATTTCAAAGGGGATGTTTGTATCGTCCCACCTAACTCATTTGCATTAGCCCGCACCGTGGAATATTTTAAAATTCCTCGGGATGTCTTGGCTATTTGTTTGGGAAAATCAACCTATGCACGGTGTGGAATCATCGTGAATGTCACACCGTTTGAACCTGAGTTTGAGGGGCATATTACTATTGAAATTTCAAATACGACTCCATTACCTGCCAAGATCTATGCCAACGAGGGGATTGCACAAGTACTCTTTTTGCAAGGAGATGAGATGTGTGAAAGAAGCTATAAAGACAAAAGCGGCAAGTACCAAGGTCAAGAGGGGATCACTCTTCCACGTATTTTAAAATAAAAAATGGTAAAATCTCTATAAACTTATTTCAAGCCTTTAAGGAGCACCTATGTTACATGAATACCGTGATGTTATTACCCATATGAAAGAGAACAATGCGGCAAACGCCCATTTCTTAAAAATTTTTGATCGCCACAACGATCTTGACAATCAAATCACCAAAGCTGAAAACGGTGAAGTTCCAATGACCGATATGGAATTAGAAGTTCTTAAAAAAGAAAAACTACTTCTTAAAGATCAAGCGTATGCGATGATTATCGATTACAAAAAAGAGCATAGCCTTTAAATTTCTCCCATCATTCCCGACTAGCTCGGGAATCTACTTCCATTTTTCTTTTTTTGTTTCTCCCTTTTGAGTCAACTTTTAGCTTTTCAATGTTAGCATTGCTTCAATTCTACCCCACAATTGCATTCGAGGAGAAATTCATGGATTCCCAGTCAAGCTTTACTAAATTAGCCGATTTTGGACGTGCTCTTTTGACAAAACCAACATTAAGTGAAGGGTTACCTATCATTTCTGAATACGCCAAAGGGGTTAGCGGTGCACAGCGATGCTCTATTTTTATTCGCAATGCTGAGAATAAAACTCTTTGGACAACGCTTGCTGATGAGACAGATCCTATTATTATTCATGAAGATGATGGCATCGCCGGTCATACGATCAAAGAGGGGAAACCGCTACTCATCAACGACCCCTATCGCGATGAACGTTTTTTATCCTCGATTGATGCTAAAACAGGGTTTGTCACCGAAAATATTGCCTCTGTCCCTATCTTTGATTCGGCTCGTCATATTATTGGAGTTTTTCAATTGCTGAATAAACCTGATGGATTTAGTGCTGCCGATTCCAAGTCAATGATTTTCTTTGCCCACTATATCAGTACTTATCTCGAGTTGGCTCTTTCATACGATGCCCAAGGAACACTCCTGAAAAAGGAACAATATGAGCATTGAAATCTACCAACGAATTGCCGATTTTGGAAAAAGATTAGCACTTCTTAGCACTGTCGAAGCTACGCTTCCTGCTATTGCCGAAGAAGCAAAAGCAATTATTACGGCGGAGCGATGCTCTATTTTTATGATTGACCGTGATATTAATATGTTATGGACGAAACTAAGTGATGGAATTGGGCGTATTGCTATCGGATTGGACTCTGGTATTGTAGGGCTGTGTGCCACAAGTGAAAAACCTCAAATTTCGAATCACCCATACGAAGATAGCCGATTTATGGCAAAAATTGATGAAAAAAGCGGTTTTGTTACCCGAAATATTTTGGCCGTTCCTATTTTTAACTCCAAACAAGCTGTTATTGGAGTAATTCAACTCCTGAATAAATATCATGGAGATTTTACGGAAAGTGACGAAGGAATTATGAGTTTTTTTGCAAATTATGTGAGTGGTGCATTGGAATTGGCACTGTTAATGGAAGAGAATCAGAAGTAAATTACAACAACTCCCTCTTCATCCAGTGACTCAGCACATATAATCCCCATGTATGTTGTTTGAACTTCCCACGTTTCGCCATTTCAATGTACTTATCAAGCTCAAGGGGATGAAATAATCCCGTCTGAGTATTCACCTCTTTAATCAATTTTAGTCTATCGGATGCGATAAGCCATTCCATATAAGGGTTTGCAAAGCCTTTCTTCTTTCGGTTTAGAATTTCGTCACTCAAATACTTTTTCCCTATCTCTTTGAGCAAATACTTCGTCCCCCCCTCTCCCAGCTTCATTTCATGAGGTAAAGCAAAAATAGCCTCTCCCAATGGTTGATCAAGGAATGGGGCGCGAGCTTCAAGGGTGTGTGCCATGGAGACGCGGTCAAGCTTCGTCAGGAAATGTTCCCCTACAAACAGTTTTAAATCAATCGCACTGTACCAATGGGAAGGGTGGGAATAGTTACTTTGCTCAAACTTTTCTCGATAGAAGTTCAAAAAACGAAGCGATTCATTATCCCGAACATTAGCACGCAAAAGGAGATTTTGCTGTAAATCGGTAAATTTCTCCCCCGATGTCCGAAAGAGTAACGTCTCATCAAAAATACGTTTGTACCACTCCCACTCACGGTTCATTGAGAAATTGCTGTGAAAATATTTTTTGAGCCAATTTTTATGGGCAAGGGTGGAAGCTTTTTCGATGTCAAGGTACTCAAAATACTGCCGATACCCCAAGAAAAGCTCATCAGAGCCTTCACCGCTCATGACAACTTTATACCCCTCACTCGCAATACGCTTCATCAGCAAATACAAAGGCAATGCAGCAGGATCATTAAGAGGTTCATCCATCTGCTCTAAAACGATATCCAAATTTTCATTGAAATCGGTACGGGAAATCACAACTTCGGTATTTTTTAATCCTAAATACTCCGCCGTGGCGCGTGCATTCTTCCGCTCATCGTACCCCGCATATTCATCGTAGCCAAGAGTAAAGGTGGGAAGTTTTTTCCCTTGGTGCGCTGCAATAGCACAAATCATTGCACTATCAATCCCCCCAGAGAGAAGTGCGGCGATAGGGACATCGGTATCAAGCCGTTTTTCGATGCTTTGGTGAAGGAGCGTTTCGATATGGTTGTCGTCGGTGCGTGGGGTATCCAAAATATCATAATAACTCTGCTTTGTAATTTTTCCTCTCTCAAAACAAAGCCACTCACCACATTCAAGCTTCTCAATTCCCTCATAAAAAGTATGGGGAGGGGTTGGGGCTAAAAAGGAGAGATAGGAGCGCATCGCCTCATTGTTCATTTTGATCGACGACAAGAAGGGCTTAATCGCTTTGATCTCCGAAGCAAAAACAAAAGCTGCTGCATTATGATGATAAAACATCGGTTTTTTACCTGCACGATCACGGACGAGATAAAGCTTTTCTCTATCCATAAGGGCAAAAGCAAACATCCCCTCTAAGCGACTCAAACACCCAATCCCCCACTTTTGATACGCGGCTAATACCACCTCTGCATCGCTGTGTGTTTGCCATTCAAACTCTTCCAGTTCACGGCGCAATTGTTTGTGATTGTAAATTTCTCCGTTGAAACTAAGGAGTAACTTTTGATATCGTAACGGCTGGTTAGAACGCGTATATGCATCGGTAATCGAGAGGCGCTGATGCGCTAGAAAAAGTCCTTGCTCTTCAATAATCCCGCAATGATCCCGTCCACGATGAGCAAGAGTTGCAAGTGCTACTCGCGCTTTCTCTGCTGTATAGTCACCGATTATTCCAAATACTCCGCACACGCATCCCCTTTTTATAGTATTTTTACGACAATTATACGCTATCATTGCCTAACTATAATTTGACATAAAGCGTATATACTGATGATACCTGTTTCAACGTCTCAAAAACAAGTCGTTATGAATTTTTTCGAGAACGATATTAAAATTGTCAAGAAGTATTTTAATGCTATTGGTTTTGATTTTGATGAAGAATTTCAATTTGATGTTTTTAAAGAGTTTATTTACTCTGCGGCTGGAATGTTTAGAGATCTTGACCCCACTATTTATAATCAGAATTTAATTAATAAATTTAAAACCATTCGCTTCCTCAACGAAAAATGCGCTGATTTTGAGCAACGAAGTTCCTACGCCTCACACGTCTATATGCGGAATTTTTTAGGAGCACAAGAAGGATACGTCAAAGAAAAAAAAGAATTTGAGACGCTCAAAGGAGAACTTCAGATGCTCATGTCGAAAGAAGAAGTTTTAACAGCCAAGCGTAAAATCATGGAAATTGAAGCACCTACTATTGCTAAAGAGCATCAAAAAGAGTTTGAAATTGATCTCAAACGCGTCCGTCGGGAGCAAGTGGATACCATCCACACCATCGGAACCCATCGTAGTGAACTCGAAGAACATCAAGCCAATCTTAAAGCCTTTGAAGAGTTACACAAAGAGGAGTTTTTAAAATGTTTCAATGAAATTAAAGAAAAAATAGCTTTTCAATTTACCGAAGCACTCAACTATTTTGGATTTGATTTTAATGCAACTCTTTTCCGCGACTCAGAACGCTCAGGTCCCATCCAGCGGTTCAAAAAAGAAGCAGGGATAAAAGGAGATCTTAATCTCTGTAAATACGTCGAATATTATTTACGAAGCGTTATCTCCGAAGCCCTTGCTGATAGCAAACACAAAGAGCGATTATTGATTGCAAAGAAGTATTGTGAGAAACAAACTAAAAAATCAGGATTTTCCTTCTAATGTCCTTTTTTTTACAAATTTTTTCTCTATCCTCACGCGCCACGACAAGAAGTTTCTCCTCTTTTTAGTCACGATAGAGGGGGGGGTAAAAGAGTAATTGAGAGGAGTCCTTATTTATGACTAATCGTCTTCAATGTTGCACTAATCTCACTATGCTGCTCAAGCGTTAAAGCAAAACTCGAATCCATCATTTTGTCCAAATGGTTCATTTCGGTCAGAGTAATCCCCAACGGATCTTTCTTCGCCACTTTTGCTACACTATCTGCTATCGTAACATTATCAAGTTTTTTACCCGAATGACGGAGGAAATAAGTGAGGAAATATCCCCCCACGTGATCTTTTTCGATTGCTACTACCGCCCGTGTCGCCTGAGAATTCTCAAAAGATAGGGAAGGGATAAGAGTATAAAAATCCTCCATACTCAAATATCCAATATAAATTTTGGTATAAATATCATGATACCGCTGTGTCGCAGGTTTACGGAAAAAATCCCAATCGATAGGAGCTCCATTACGCAAAGAGCGCACCATCCATGATAATGTTGCGTAATATTTAAAAGAGGAGGTTCGAATCTCTTGGGCATGAGCAATTTTATCACTCTCCACACAAATCATAGGAGCACGTTGAGAGTTTGTACTTAGTCGCTCCAATAAATGAGCAGCACTATAGGGCTTGGTAAACCAAACACTCGCATACGGTGGAAGTTCCGTTGTCCCCGTTGCCCCATCGTTGAGAACCAAAATAGAACGAACGTTATAGCGGGGAAATAATACCTCCAGCAATGCCCGTTTTTTACGAAGCCGTTTTTTGAGATTACTCACCGATTTCACCAACGTCATCTCGATAAAATAAAGCTCTTTATCGGTAAATAGTAACCCGTCGAACTCCCCGATCTCTTTGTGCCGTGCACGATAAATAATCTGCCCTTTCCAGCTCACAGAGAGAGCATCACTTTGGGCATGGGTACGGCTTTTGTGCGGTCCTTTGATAATAAACTGCTTTATTTTCGGTTCATTGGTAGCAAATCGGAGAAGTTTTTCGTAGATGTAATTTTCATACACCTCCCCCTCAAATGACCTAAAGGCACTTACATAACTTTCATCTTCCATGGTAAGCCCTTTGGCTTGCAAGGATAGGAGGTGGTCAATATTGTAGTCATAGTAAAGAAGATTATCCCCGAGATCTTCGTCTCCATGGGGAATTACGGTAGCATTAATAGTTAACAAGGGGAGCCTTTTTACCTGTGTTTAGGCATGCTGACAATGCCCCCCGTATTTTAGCGAAAATAATAAAGTTAGAAATTAAAAGAATTCTATATCCTCCTCATCTCCCAAATCCACTTCCGTTCCTGTTATAATTGATTCTATTTGCATACACGAACTAAAAAAGGAAGCATCAAGGTAATGAATATCCAACGCATCTTGAATCTCAAAAATATGATGTATCCATGCGGTGAGATCATTTTTAAGCCCCTCTAAAAATATTAGCACATTAGTACGTTTAATCTCATCGTTTGCGAGAATATAACCATGTGTTTTCAAGAGTGTCGAAAGAGAAATAATGGCGTAAGAGAGCCCTGAAAATTCATACAAAGCACTAATGGCATTGCTATATGCCCCCAAAACTTCATTTGCAAAATTATAAAAATTCTCTTCACTTCCCTCTTGAGAAAGGGTATTTTCCCACGAAGTCCACTCCCGCTGTGCGTCATAAAGATCATGAATTTCCCCATACGCATACGCATCAAGCGTTTGGACATAATCCCCTGCCATCACTTTATGGATAAAACTTTCTCTCAAAACCTGATGCTCCGCCGCACCAAGGGCACGGTTAACTTTTGGTGCACATGCTATAGCCACTATTGACTCTTCTTTTTTATGCTGCACGTGGGAATCATTCACTATCGAAGAGACTAATGGGATACGAAATGCCGCCATCTTTTCCGTCATCAAACACCCATCTCCCAACCCACGAATCAAATGATCAATCATTTCATTATGTTTTATCGGCTTTTGCAAGGGAGCTTGAATAAACATATCATCAAAACTCTCTTCAATAGTAATCGTTACCATCGCTCCACTTTTGACTGCATGCCGAAGTAGTTCGTATAGCAATTCAATGACTCTATCAATATTGTTACACATTCTAGTTCATGCACACTCAAATCTCATCAATAA
>CANMHZ010000048.1 GCA_947497635.1 Helicobacteraceae bacterium
AACGCTCAATCGAAGCTGATCCGCTCAATGCAGTAATTTTGGCAACACTTCCCCACACTGAAGTGCTCAAGAGGAGGATAAAAATAAGGGCAATTGGATGAACCATGGCAATCTCCTAAAATCGACCAGATATACTCAACGAGAGAGTATACTTATCGTAGCTGTAGAGGGAAACACTCGAATCGGTATGGGTATAACCCGCTGTCTCTTGGAAGGAGACTACATCGTTTAGACGTTGAACCATATTGAAAGAGCCGTACGCTGTTATATCTTCTCGATGCTTTAAGAAAATGGGATCGTAATCCTCGTACAACCGTTGTTTGGCATTGGCATTAAACTGAAAAATCATTCGAGGATGGAGCTGATAGGTGTAAAGGAAACTGGCGATGTATTCATGATAGCTGACATCGGCACGAGCCCCTCTCTCTTTGATTTGGCGAGAGGCAACAAGATCGGTTCGTAGTACATGCGTAGAACTGGGAGAAAACTCCCATCCCGTAGAGAGTTCAACTACGTGGCTATCCAAATCAGAAAATTCAAAATGGTTCTTCTGACCTACTTTACACGAGAGAATTTGACGGAAATTTTGGGTATAAAAATAGCTCCATTTAGGATTAATACTGTATCCCGTATAAAAACTCTTATCACCTAAATAAAAGCGATTAACCCCTCCGATGAGTTCATACACAGAACGTTTCGTTGTTAAAGAGAGGGCTGGATAATACGATAAAAGCATCATATTATAATCAGTCTCATCGAAGTAGCTACGATTGTACAAACTCAATCGGTTACGAAGTACAATACCTCCCCTCTCCCCTATATCATAAAGATGCGTCAATCCTGCCGTCTCTTCATGTGCCATATCACTGCGTGGCATTCCATGAGTGGGAAGCGTATAGAGTTCATCGGTAGAACCAAAATTGACATTGGAATCGTAGAGCAATCCACCTCGGGTAGTGAGAAAAAGAAAGTTTCGCTGTTGTTGCTTGGCGATGGAATCCAGATAATAATCAATGGTTGTTTTCATATTTTCTGTCAGCTCAGGCGCTTTGCGAATCGCTTCAAAATTTGTTTTTGCCTCATCGTACAATCCAAGCTTGTATTGCGTCCGAGACAATTCAATTTGATTTTCGAAATTATTGGGATCCAAAAACGTGACCCGCTCAAATGCTGCTAATGCAGCAGGATACTCTTTGAGCTCGTAAGCGCTTCGTCCCAAATAAAAATTGAGTTCAACATCATCAAGAGCATTGATATAAAGGGTCGAAAGGAGAGGGTATGCTTCATCATACGATTGCTCGATATAAAGCTTTTTTGCCTTTTCGTAGGAAACAGCATCCACAGGGGAAAGAGAATGTCCGTAAAGAAAAGAGCCGAGCAACAAAGAACACGCAATAAACCGGTAAAGGTGCATCATACTAAATCTCCTTAAAAATCAAATGTGATATGAACGTCGTCGATATTTTCGGGTTTAAGAAAAGTATGTGCATAACGTAAATAGAGACCACTCTCATAAAAAAAGCGAAAAATACGACGATCAACATCCTCATCTTTTGCCATGAAATAGAGAATTTTCATCGCTTCGGAGAGTTTTTTTCCTTTTTTATACGGGCGATCCGAGGCAGAAAGAGCTTCAAAAATATCGGCAATCGCTAAAATGCGCGCTTCCATACTCAGCTCATCCCCTTTGAGCCCCAGAGGATACCCTTTGCCATTAACTTTTTCATGATGACCACAGGCGATTTCAGAGACTCGTTCAAGCTTTTTGGGGAAAGGGAGCTCTTTTAACATCCGCAGACTCACTGCTGCATGATTGTTGATAATATGACGCTGATTGTCCGTCAATGTCCCTTTTTGAACGATTAGATTATTCACTTCATCCTCACTAAGGAGAGGTTGCTCTTGGTTATTGATAACAAGGGTGCGTTGGGCAATCTTTCGGATACGATTGATACTCTCTTCACTGAAAAACTCCCCCCCCTTGTTCGCGTTGATTAAAAAAAGGTACTCTTCGTCCAGTAATTCAACCTCTTTTTTATAGCGCTCCTCAAATTGAGAAGATCCCTTTAAAAATGTAACATACGCATCCCGTTTGAGCATCTCATATTTGAGATTGATTGTTTCAATTCGATCATAGATACTCTCCAGTTTCGTTGATTTATCAATAATCTGTTCAGGGGTCGTAATTTTACCAATATCGTGCATCAAAGCAGAAAACTTAATCTCTTTGAGCTGGTCTTCATCATAATGAATATCAGGAAATAAATGATCATCATCACTCATAGCCTGTGCAAGCATAAGAGAAAGGTGCACCATACGGTCAATGTGACCTGCTGTATACGGTGATTTTTCTTCGATGGCGACATTGATCGTATTTAAAAAAGATTCGAGAAGAAGTTCCAAATCGTTAATCAAACGCTGTTTCGTCAGGGTAACGGCTGCTTGAGAACCCAACGAGAGCGCGAGTTCTTCATCATGTGCTTCAAAAGGGACGGTATACCCAAAAGAATCTTTTTTGTTAATGAGTTGCAATACACCAATCAAATTATCTTCATGATCTTTGAGGGGAAGAACAAGCATTGATTCGGAGCGATACCCTGTTTTTTGGTCAAATTTCATCGTCCCGTTAAAATCATACTCCGTCGAGATATACACATCAGGGATATTGATACTAATCCCATCAAGAGCACAAAGGACAGCTACCATATGACGATTAGGGTTATTGTCCTCATCAAAAAGCTCCAATGGCTTCCATGCGATTTTCTCCGCTGTTCCCCCCATTTGAATATTCAAAGAATCATTTTGGATCACTTTGAATTCGAGTTGACGAGTCAAGGGGTGGTAGAGATAAAGGGTTCCTGCATCCGCACACGTAAGCTGTTTGGTTTGGACAATAATCATCTCCAATAGCGTATCAATATTTTTTTCCGCCGAGAGCGCCGTTCCTATTGCAATAATTTTGGAAACAATCGACCTCTCTTTGAGTGAGGGGGGCAATGATTCAAGAGGATCAAAAGGGATTCGTGAAAAGATCTCAAGCACATGTCCACGATTTTCTAAAATACCTAGGGTTTTGAGTTCTTGAACAATAGTACTTTTAAACTGAGCTTTGAAGTGCATCGGGAAAATCTTAAAATCTTTTCGGCGACAGAAGCTTAACTCCTGGGCTAATAATTGTGGTGTCAAATGTTTGCTATCACGGGCAAGTGTTGCGTAGGCTGAGGGAAAAGAGACATCAATCACCAAGGAGTGAATAGTTGTATCGCTATCAATCAGCTCCCATATTTTGGGACATTTGTACGTATCCGATGTAAATAAGAGACTATTATTCTCGTGTTTAATCACATAACCGCAACTGCCATCGGTATGATTGGTTTTGAAAGGGGTGAAAGTAATATCATCAATCACATAAGGAGTATCGAGTGATATTTCGATCAATTCAATCGTTTTTGCCGCATATTCGAGCAAATCAATCTCTTCAAAATTGGGCCAAATACGATGATTAAAAATAAATTGATGTAAGTCTTCTAATGTCTCTTTTAAACCATAAATTTTTAGGGGAGTATGTTTTTGGGTCACAAATAAATCAGCCACAAACGGTATATCAACAATGTGATCAAGATGGGAATGGCTCAAAAAGATATGCTCAATTTCAAAAAGCTGATGCCCTAATCCACCGATTAGATTACCCGCATCAATCACACAATGGTGACTCACTCGCAAACACGTTGTCCCCTCCGTGGGAGTTCGTGTCCCACTTGTACCCAAAAATTCAATGTAGTTCATATTTTCCTACCGATTTAAAAATCCTACTGATTTCTCACTGTCAAAATTCCCCTGCTTCTCTTTGGTGATTTCATCTTCAAAATCACTCAACATAAAAACAGCGTTATCACGTGCAGCAACATTATACGCTGTATTTTTAACAATAAGATTAATTTGTCCCCCTGTCAATGGATGGGAACCTAGTTTACTCACATCAAAACCACTTTCGTATGGAGCATTTTTGGGAAGCATCATCGTCCACAGCGCTAATCGCTGTTTTTGATCGGGTTTTTTGAACTCGATTTTATAGTTGAATCGGCGCGAAAACGCTTTGTCAATATTTTCAAGCAAATTCGTTGTGGCAATCAAGATCCCTTGGAATTTCTCGATTTGCTCCAGAAAAATATTTTGCATTTGGTTGTGCATCTGATCGGCAGAGGAACCTACCCCAGCAGAACGGGATGCCAGAAACTGATCGGCTTCATTGAGAAGTAAAATCGGTTCGGTTTTGGTTTGACGGGTCAAATCAGCATAAGTATCGAAGATCTTACGGACATTTTTTTCGGATTCCCCGATGTACATAGAGAGGATTTTGGAACAATCGAAACTCAATACCTGACGCTTCAACGAACGGGAGAGCGAGTGCGCCGTAAGAGTTTTCCCCGTACCGGGAGGGCCGTAAAAGATAATCCGTGCATCTATCCCCGCTTTTTTATCTTTCACTCCCCATTGATGAAGACGCGAAATAACCTCTTTGTCCAACTGACGCATCAAATTTTGGAGAGTTTTCTCAGTAGAGGGATTCAAAACAACATTTTCCAAAGAGGTGACAGGCTCGATCAATTCAAAAATTTCCTGCTCTTTGATAAGCATATCAAGTTTGAGTTTACTTGCTTTTTTCTTCTTTTGAGGGTGCATAATGCTTTGAAGTACCTCATCGACGATATAAAAAGCACGACTGATACCCCCAAAAGGGTTGAGCATCTCTTCGTAGTCAATCACATCATCGTTGATAAGACGCGCCCCATCTTCCAACAGCGCACGATTTTTGATCCGTTCATAATCATCGAAACTAATCAAATCAATGAGGGTATTCATCTCGCGTAAATTCCCCTCAGTGGCACTGTATTCCTCTTTGAGCAACGCTAGAAAAATAACTTGCTCTTTGGGCTCCAGCTTTTTTTGTTTGAAAAAACGATCAAGAACGACATCTTGAGACGTTTGTGCAATCCGCTCATCAATGCGCTTTTCCAATAAATCCAGCTTGCTTTGGAATCGGTTCACTCCCATCGAATGATCATTCCCACTGTGACGAACAACGGACATTTTTTGGTAAAGCTCAATACGGAAAAATTGATCTTGAAGATATTCCAAATGATCCGCATACGGTTTA
Source organism: Helicobacteraceae bacterium (assembly GCA_947497635.1). Classification (GTDB taxonomy): domain Bacteria; phylum Campylobacterota; class Campylobacteria; order Campylobacterales; family Sulfurimonadaceae; genus Sulfuricurvum. Next base: position 5,159 of record CANMHZ010000048.1, read on the forward strand.
ATCTCAGGAAGCGTCATCTCTAACGACCCCTCTTCGAGAAGCTTCATAAAAAGTGAAGTAAGAGCAACAGGGGTATTAAAAAGCTCTAACTGTGAAAGCTCACTGATTTTGATCGGGGTAAAGGAGTGGTGAGTCATCCATCCAAGCTCCAAAAGAGTCTTAATCTCTCCAAAATGGCTCAAATACTCATAATTCTCCGCCCCATAAATCTCTTGTAACAATTCCGATACGGGGACATCCTCTTGGGACTCCAGAAATTTACGGGTTAACAGTTGCAAAATTTTCGCCTCTTCGACAGTACATTTGAGCTGTGAAAAAATATTGCTTTTCTCAATGGTTTGATTTTCTAAAAAGTCGATTAAATGTTTCAATGGTTTCCTTGTTATTTCAATAGTCGTTTACTCGTAGAAGCATTCCTATACTGCTTTCAAATAATGACTGCTCGCATATACATCCAGTAAATTACGTATCATTTTTTGATATTGCGTATGATGCTTCTCTGCTTCTTTTTTAAAAAATTCAACACTCTCTTTAGTCAATGAAATGGTAATTTTTACCGTATCATCTTTAAAGATCAAATCCTTTGGAGAGGGTAAAAAATCAGTTACAATTTTCAAATCTCCTAGTGGTTCATCTGTATATTTAATGATTTTCTTCATAAGTCTTTTTTCCTTTTCTCCAATATCCTGCGCCAAAGATTCGAATCACGTTATCTCTGTAGGTAAATCGGACAGTGAGTATTTCACCATCAACTTTGCCAAAACAAAAATATCTTTTTTTCTCTTGGCTATGTTCTAAATCTTCTGCAATTATCCTCAACTCATCCGCAAAAGCATATTGGGCATGTTCAAATGAAACATGGTGCTTTTCTTGGTTTTGAGTATTTTTGTTTTCATCCCAATCGAATTTGGTTTTTTTCATACTGCGAGTGTATCATTTATTTTATTAATTAGCAATACTTTGATATGGGTGATATGATAGGAAGCATATAGTCAGCTTTAATCATTGTAAGCCCAAGCGTCTGAAAGAAATTAAGCATGGAAATAATTTTGAGAAGAGTAATTTGGCTGATAAGATCCAATATCTTGTAATGGTTCTTCTGCTATTTTAACAAGTTCATCAACACTTACAATATTTTTAGCCAACATCTTTAAAAGTAGATCAGTTGTTTTACTTTGGGTTATTTCACCTGTTTCATAGCGATGAAATGCTCTGATTCCTCTACCAAAAATTTCTGCTGCTTTTGTTTGCGTAAGACCGCTTTTTTTTCGTATGGCTTTGATCTCACTACTCATTAAAAGTCCTCCTTTCTTTCGTTTAAAGAGAGATTACTCAATCATCAAGAAATAAGCAAAAAATTAGATAAAAAATGGTAATTTGCAACTTAATTGCAACACTAAAAAGGTATTCTTAACAATAATAAAGGGCACTCCAATGAAACTCAAAGATAAACTTTTTTCGACGCTTACATTACTTTTTGTCATTTTTACTTTTATTGTTTGGTTTTTTACGCATAAAGAAAGTGAACGAGCCAATGAACTATGGGCAACCAAACTGATTCAAGAGCATTCAGAACTTGAAAAATATAAAACTCTTTCCCCTATCATTACGGAAATCACTCTCGTAAAACAGCTAGCACATGAACCTGCAATCATTGCAATGGCGAAAGATGAAAATAATCCAAAATCGCGAAAAGATGGACTCGCAATTCTGGAAAAATATCGCTCACAGTTTCAAGACAAAAGCTATTTTGCTGTCTTTGCTAATTCATCTAATTATTATTTTAATGAGGCTTCTTCTTCAAAAAAAGCAGTAAAAATTCCCCTCTATAAACTATCTCCAACTCTTTCAAAAGATCGTTGGTTTTATGATGCTCTCACTATGAATGAACCTTTTGATATTAATATTCAGACTGATAGGGTTCTAGGCTGTAGCAAAGTGTGGATTAATTATAGTATTAAAGACAAGGGGAAAAATATTGGTATTATTGGGACTGGAATTGATTTCGAACAGTTTTTGGGAAATACCTCTACCTACAAACAAGTGGGTGAGCGAAAAAATTACTTTATTAAAAATGATTTATCCATTCAACTAATCAAAGATGTTCACCTTAGTAATTATAAAAGCATGGGGCAAAGTACCGGTATAAAATTGGATACGCTCATCAAAGGTCCTTCTGATATTAGGCATATCCAAGAAGTAATGAAAGAAGTATCACACGCTAAAGATATTCATGCTGTCCGAACCCTGTGGGTAGATATACAAGGAAATAGAACTCTTTTAGGAATCACCTACGCACCTGAAGTGGGATGGTTTAGTTTGACACTTTTTGATAAGAAAGACTTAAGCGTAGTCGATAATATAAATATCTTTATTATGATGAGTATCCTTTTGATAATAACCATGGCAGTTCTAGCCTTTAGACTCAATAAGGCGATTATCTATCCTATAGAAAAACTCATGCAGAATATAGATAGTGTCAAACAGGGGGAGCTTAATATTGATTTTTACATTACCGGCAGTATTGAGCTTCGTGAGCTTGCAAAAAGATTTCAAAGCTTATTGAGGGAGATTGAGGAGCGTTCTCAATTACTCGAAACTATCTTTAATTCCACAAAAGAATCAATTGCCATTATGGATAAAGAGACAACATTTATACTTGCTAACAACGCTTATTCGGAAATGCTTGGATATTCTGAAACCGAACTTTACCAACAAACATGTTTGGGATTAACCCATCCAGAAGAT
>CANMHZ010000049.1 GCA_947497635.1 Helicobacteraceae bacterium
TCCTGACTTCTTGATAGGTCTTGTATCCTTCTTGTTAGAGATGGGTGCTGAGCCTACTCACGTTCTTTGTCACAACGCACCAAAAGGTTGGGCGGAAGAGATGAGAGCATTGCTTGACACTTCTCCTGCAAAAGACAGTTTGAATGTATGGGCTGAAAAAGATTTGTGGGCGATGCGTTCACTACTCTTCACTGAGCCTGTTGATTTCATGATTGGTAACAGCTACGGTAAAGAATTGATGCGCGACACTGGTACTCCGTTGATCTATATCGGATTCCCAATTTTTGATCGTCATCACCTGCACCGTTACTCTATCAGTGGGTACGATGGTGGATTGAACCTTCTTACTTGGATCACGAACAAAGTTCTTGACCAATTGGATGAAGATACCAAAGGTATCGCTACAACCGACTATTTCTTCGACCTTATTCGCTAAATTATCTCCCTTAGGGGAGAAACACTTCATTGATTCTTCGTCGTTCAGACAACCCCTCTCTCTCCTAGAACACATTATGCAATTATTCTTCAAACAAACAATGGAGAAATAGTATGGAACATCATGTTGTTGATGCAAGCTTTGAAGTAGCAGACCTGCTTGTGAGGCATGCACTTAAAGAAGAACGAATTATTGGCTAATTTCCTTTCCAAAATTTTGTTTCAAATGGTCATTTAATCCGTGTAGAACACCATTTATATCAAATTCTGATTTATAGACATCATGAACACTGTAGGTTGGATAGGGTTGTACCCCACAAAATTGCAGTGTCTTATGTAAAGCAACATTAGCTTGATCCACGCTCATTCCCTCAAAAAAGCCTTTAGGATTATTGAACTCACTCTCGGGGCAGTTGTAGGTGAAGCTAAGTATGTAGTGCTTCCCCTCCATTAATCCTCCACTTCCGTACATTTTCGATGTGTCATTGCGACTGCGACCATCATTTAAATAAGTGACCGTATTCGCTCCGCTTGAGAAAACATCATCGATGTATTTTTTACCTAGCCATGGTAATCCCATCCAATAAACAGGTGATTGGATAAAAAAGAGATCCGCCCATTCAAATTTTTCTAACTCAGCTGCAGTGTCGTAGCCATCGTCAATATTAGTTTCTTTTACTTCATAGCCATTGTGTAGAAAAAAAGCTTTTGCTTCATTTAATAGATCTCTCGTTAAATTGCCGTTGGCAAAACCTTCATATTTTTGGTGTAGATTTAGTAATAGTACACGTTTCATTGTTATTCCTTAAAAGTAATCTTAGGTGAGATTTTATACAATACAGTGTTTTAAATCAAGAACGTACTAAAAAGTACTGTACATACTAAAAGGTAACTATACTATGCTTCAATCTAACTTTAATTGCCATTTTGAGCTTACACTTGAATTGATAGGCGGAAAATGGAAAGGGCTTATCTTGTGGCACTTACTTGATAAAAAAATACTGCGTAACGGTGAAATGCTTCGTCTAATGCCACGTATCACCCAAAAAATGCTGACGCAGCAACTGCGTGAGATGGAAGAGAATGGATTGATTTTGAGAGTGATTTATGAGCAAGTCCCTCCGAAGGTTGAATACAGTCTTACGCCACATGGTACGTCACTTCGTCCAATATTGGAAATGATGATTGATTGGGGTGTGGATTATGCACAGGATAAAAACATCGTAATAGTTTGTAACAAATAAAAGGATAAAAATGGTCTCAGTTAAATATCTTCATCAGGTGCAAGCGGCATTACTCTCAGGTTTTATGAGTTTTATTATGTCGGGGGCGATTACATTCATTAATTTGGGCGCAGTGCACGGATTTATGAGTATTTGGTTTCATGCGTGGATGGTCGCGTATCTTATTGCATTTCCGACGATATTAATAGTATTTCCATTCGCACGTAAATTGGCGATGAAGATAGCGGCAAAACATTAGGATAAATTCTTTTTAGCTACAATGATTATAATTATTTGATATAAATACAGGATAAGATGAATGAAGAGAACAACGTTGGCTTCGATTTTAACAAAAAATGTAATTACTCTTGCCCTTGATGTAACGGTGTCGTATGCCATGGAGGTAATGTCTCTTGGAAATCTTAGCTCTTTAATAATTGTTGATGAAGATAATAGACCGATAGGAATTTTCACTGAACGTGATAGCATAAAAGTAATTTCAGGCACAATAGCCTTGGATGCACACTTAGGTGATGCAATGAGTCAGGGGGTTTATACAGTACATCGGGATGATGAGATCCATGACACCTACGCCATTATGTCTGACAAAGGTTTTCGGCATTTGGTTATAGTAGATGATGAAGGAAGGCTAGAAGGAGTAGCGACCCAAGGCGATTTCCTTCGTCATATCGGTTTTGACAATATGACGTATAGCAAAAATATTACGACAGTAATGACCAAATCGGTTGTGATGCTTAATCGTGATTCGACTATCACCTATGCAGCTTCTTTGATGGCTGAGCACCATAGTGACTATGCTGTCATTACGGAGGGTACGATTCCGGTTGGTCTTATTACTGAACGGGATATTTTGCAGTATGCTTCAGCTAAAAATGAATTCGGTGATGATCCGATTTGGAGTGTCTATCAGAGTGATTTTCCTGTGTGCACAGTAGAGACATCTTTGTCTGAAGCGGCTTCACTGATGGAGCATCATGGTGTTCATCAACTGATTATTGCGGATGATGATGGGAATCTCGTCGGATTATTGACGCGTTATGATCTTTTACAGGCATTGCATGGGAGTTATTTTGAGTTTTTAATTCGCCAGGTTGATACCAAAAGTACAGCTTTGACTGAACTCAAAGATGTATATTCTAGGCTGGTTCAAGACCAAGATGATTTGATCAAAAGTGAAGAAAAATTTCGAACGTTATTTGATATGCTTCCTGATGGAGTTGTACTTGTAGATCCTATTACCCATCAAACCGTTGATTTTAACAGAGTTGCTGCGCAGCAATTGGGTTATACCTCGGATGAATTTTTACAGCTAAAGATCGCTGATTATGAAGCAACGGAAAGCAAAGAAGAGACAGATGCACATATTAAAGCTATTCTGACGAATGGAAGAGATGAATTTGAGACCATTCATCGTCGAAAAGATAAATCATTAATGAATGTTAGCGTGATAGTCTCTGCTGTTACTGTTCAAAATAAAGATTATTTTCTCTCCTATTTTAGGGATATTACTGATAAAAAAAGACAAATTATTCGATTAGAAGAACAGTTAGCTCTTTTGGGAAAAATAGCTACAAATATACCGATGCAGGAATTGCTTGAAACGATCTCATTATTTGTTGAAAAGCAATGTAATGGAATCAAGTGCTCGATTTTATTGGCTGACAATAAAACACAGACACTTCAAAATGGTGCGGCCCCGAGTATTCCTTTATCGTATACAAATTCAATTATTGGAGTGCCTATAGCGCAAGGAAATGGTTCCTGTGGAACTGCGTGTGCGACTGGATTGCCCGTTGTTGTGAGTGATGTCTTAACTGATCCTCTTTGGCAGCAGTATCTTTCGTTGATTAAACCGTATTCATGGCTTCGTGCATGCTGGTCTACTCCATTTTTTGATCAAGACAAAAATTTACTTGGTACATTTGCCCTTTATGCCGATACACCGAGAAATCCTGATGCCAATGAACAAGAACTAATGACGTATTCCGCGTCACTTGCGGGTATGGTAGTAGAACGCTTTTCACGGCAGGAAGCATACGCTCAGCAAGCCGTATTTTTACATACACTGATCAATACAATTCCCGATTTAGTCTGGGTAAAAGATACGGCAGGAGTATATCTCGCGTGTAATGAGATGTTTGAACGTCTTTATAATGCCAAAGAGCTAGAGATTATAGGTAAAACAGATTTTGATTTTGTGGATTCAGAGCTTGCGCAGTTTTTTCAAGATCATGATCGAGCAGCCATAGCAGCAGGGGGATCAAAAACCAATGAAGAATTTTTAAAATTTGCCGATGGAAGCTATGAAGGGCTGTTTGATACGATCAAAACACCCATGAAAGATGCAGAGGGTACAATTATCGGAGTACTTGGAATTTCCCGTGATATTACCGATAGAAAACGTTATGAAGAGCGACTCGAGACATTGGCAAACTATGATACATTGACAGGCTTAGCAAATCGTGCATTATTCTCTTCACATCTGCAAAGCTCGATTGAAAAAGCTAAGCGTCACAAAACTCAAATTTCTGTATTGATGTTTGATTTAGACCGCTTTAAAGATGTTAATGACAGCTTTGGGCATGCAGCAGGAGATGAGCTGCTTCAGCAAGTAGCACAGCGTTTTGATGTGAGATTACGTGATGGAGATATTATCAGCCGTTTGGGCGGAGATGAGTTTGCTATTGTCTTGGAACATCTTAATCGTCCAGAAGATGCAGGTCGAATCGCAAAAGAAATGATCGATGCACAAAATGCTCCCTATAAACTGATCGGCGGCGCAGTAGTGCATATCGGGATGAGTGCCGGGATTGTTATTTTTCCCGAGCACGGTGAGAATGCTTCAGAGCTACTTCAACATGCTGATGCGGCACTTTATAAGGCAAAAGGGGAGGGGCGAGGTATCTATCGCTACTATACCGATGAATTGACTGATTCAGCACGTCAGAGGATTGAATATGAGACGTGTTTACGTCGCGCAGTTGAGAACAATGAATTCGAAGTTTATTATCAGCCACAAGTTCATATTGCAACTGGCAAGATTGTTGGTGCTGAAGCTCTGGTACGTTGGAATGATCCTGAGAAAGGGATGATTTTTCCAAGTCTGTTTATCCCGATTGCTGAGGAAACGGGACTCATTAGTGCTATTGGAGAATGGGTACTAAACGAAACGTGCCGACAAGGAAAAATTTGGTTAGACGGCGGTCATCGACTGACGCTTGCAGTCAATCTCTCCGCGCATCAAGTTCGCCATCAAGATATTCCGACAATGGTTGAAGCAGCTCTCAAAAAATCAGGATTTCCGGCAGATAAACTCGAACTTGAACTTACAGAAAGCGCTCTTATGCAAAGGGAAGAGGAGACAGTAGCAATGCTTCATATGCTTCGTGCACAGGGGATACGACTTGCTATTGATGATTTCGGTACGGGATATTCGTCGCTCTCCTATCTGAAACGATTTCCGATTGATGTTCTAAAAATTGATAAAAGTTTTGTCGATGATCTTCCGTTTGATGCGGATGATATGGCGATTGTTACTGCAATTATCGCGATGGGAACAGCTCTTGGTTTTCAAATATTAGCAGAGGGTACAGAGCGTATCGAGCAGATTGAATTTTTAAAAGAGCGTGGATGCACGATGTACCAAGGATATTACAAAAGTCCACCACTACCAGCAAACGAGTTTTTTAAGCTGTTAAAATAGAGATTGTTAGCTCTTAATCTTGACAGCTTATTGGATTTCTACTCGATTTTTTGAATCAAATTTGATTTTGAAATTCACACATCCATTCACGATAGAGCAGGGGGACATGAGAGCGTTGAAGTTTTGGATTGAACCGTTCGGCAATCGCAACGTGGTCAAAAAAACGTTTCCAAAGGTGTTGGTATTTTTCTTCATCACAACTTCGTTGTGGCACGTCATAATCATGAATGTTATGGAGGTCCAACGAATCTCCGTCGTAGATTAATGCCATAGAGCGCTTGAGATCGTGAATAATAAAACGCTCATGCTTGAAGCGTTTTTTGAAATGTCCTCCCATGAGCGGCAAGACATTTCGCGGTGGGGAGATTTGGGCGTAGAGAGTCCCATCTTCGAGTGTTTCAAAACGGCTAAAAGCGTTCATTTTATGAACCGTTCTAAGGGTACGTTTTTGATATTCCTCGATGGCATAGACCAGTGGATGAGAAATCATCTCCAAAAGAGACGGCTCTTTAAATCCAAGGCGAATGTAGCGAAGCAGATCGTTTTCAAAAGGCTGATCGTCGCATAAAAAAGTGTGATAAATTTTTTCTTTGATTTTTTTTCCCAGTTGTTTTTCTATCGCATGGAGGAGTTTTAAAGCGTCTTTAGTATTTGTGGAGATGTCGAGTATTTCATCAAATAAACCGATATCAACCTCTGATTTTGTGAGGAGATCAGGAAGTGTTTTGTCCGTATAGCTTTGTACCACAGAACTCAAAAATCCTTCAAAACTTCCATCATACCTCCATATCATCATAACTCTCCGCTAATGCTTGCAAAATGGTCAAAAAGAGTTGGTTGTGCCGTTGGAAGCGGTTTTGGCAACGCTAAAAGTTTTGATTCGAGTGATTCGTAGTTCATAAGCATTTTTTCAGGCTGTTTGCCACCTACTGTGATGAAATAACGTGCCGATTTAAGTGAAATTTTCATGGCAATAAGATCATTGGTCGAAAGCTGTTTTTGACGACGAGCACGAAGAATTTTTTGAACACTTCGTGCTCCAAATCCCGGAATACGAAGCAATGTCTCTTTTTCGGCACGGTTGATCTCGATGGGGAAATAGTGAAGATTACGCAATGCCCATGCGAGTTTGGGATCAAACCGTTCGTCTAAATAGGGATGTTCTTCATTGACGATCTCATCGACTTTAAAATCGTAAAAACGCAGCAGCCAATCGGCCTGATACAAACGGTGCTCTCGTAAAAGGGGAGGGGGAACGGTTAGGGCCGGGAGATTTTTATCGTTATTGACGGGAATATATGCTGAGTAATAGACCCGTTTTAGCATCGCTTTGGAGTAGAGAGAATCACTCAGGCGCATAATCTCGAAATCGCTTTCTGGGGTTGCTCCTATAATCATCTGTGTACTCATACCGATAGGACGTTTACCGTTTTCGAGGGCGTAATTTTTGGCTTGCAGGAGGGGGAGAAAAACTTTTTCTTTGGTTTTTTCAGGGGCTAAGAGCTGAAGACTTTTAGAGCTGGGAAGTTCGATGTTGGAGCTGACCCGATCAGCAAGGAGTGAGGTAGCAATAATAAGCTCTTGAGCCGCTCCCGGAATGAGTTTGACATGAATGTAACCGTTAAAGTGGTACTCGTGTCGCAGGAGTTGGAGTGTCTTGAGCAACAAACTCATAGTATGGTCTTCGTTGCTGATGATACCGGAGCTTAAAAAAAGTCCTTCGATGTAGTTGCGTTTGTAAAAATTTATGGTGAGTTCTGCCACTTCACGTGGCGTAAAAGCAGCGCGCGGTCGATCATTGCTGATGCGGTTGATGCAGTAGGAACAATCGTAAATGCAGTAGTTGGTGAGTAAGATTTTAAGCAACGAAATACAGCGTCCGTCGGCGGAATACGCATGGCATACGCCACTTGTCCCCGTTGCGCCCAACCCTCCGTAGCTCTCTTCGCGTGTTGAGCCTGAAGAGGAACAGGAAACATCGTATTTTGCGGATTCTGTAAGAATGGTTAGTTTTTCATCGATAGTCATACTGGCACTTTACTTGAAAAGAAACACAAGATGAAAAAAAATGTCATTTTGAAATACTATAGCTTTCGAATCGGTTCAGCTGAGGGTTTACCGAAATAATATCCTTTTGCATCTCTCCTTTATTCTTTAGAAATCATCGAAACTAAGGCTTCCTTTGGAATAGTTGGTAACGGTTCCCTCAAAAAAGTTGGTTTTTTGATCATTGAACTTGGAAAAATCATCAACCCATTTAATCGGATTGGGGACATTATAAAGTTTTTTGAGTCCCACAGCGTGAAGACGTTCATCGGCTAAGTATCGGATATATTGGGCAACAATTTCGTTAGTAAGACCTAATATCTGTCCTTGGGTGATG
>CANMHZ010000050.1 GCA_947497635.1 Helicobacteraceae bacterium
TTCATAATGGGGGTGCCTTTATTCTGAGAGTTGAATTAGATAAATTTTTAATTATTTCGCTTGTTTGATTTCAGCGATACTTTATCATAATATTACCTAGTAAGAGAAAAAAGCTAGGAAGAGATTAAAAAAAATGATATTATTGTGATAAGTATCGTTCAAGGAGCAGGGGAGTGTTAAAATCATTTATTCTAATGTGTGTAGTGGTATTAGGTCTATGGGGTGGAACGATCCAAAATGATGAGCAGTTTAAAGCAGCGGTTACGTCGATGGGTTCAGATAATAAATTGGTACTCATGATTTATACAACCAATGATTGCCCCGAATGTGCCTATATGAAGCAAAAAGTGTTTCATGATAAAGCGGTGGAGCCGTATTTGAATCGTAATTTTGTGGTTATCGAGAAAAATGTTCATACGAGTAAACTTCCTGACGGATATGATTTTTTCGGGATTCCGACGATGTTTTTTATCGACAAATCGGGAAATAAAAAAGAGACGATTGTCGGAAGTAAACGTCCCCAACCGTTTTTGAGCGAATTGCGTCGTATCCGAGGGATCAAATGAGAATTCTTTTGTTGACGATGGTTTTGGGGGTGGCTTTGAGTGCGTACGATGCGGCGCATTTGAAAAAAGCGTTGGAAGAGAAAGAGTGTATCGGGTGTGATCTTCGGGGGGCAAACCTTAGTAAAATGGATTTTAGTGGTGGTGATTTCCACGGGAGTGATCTCAGCGGAGCTTCTTTGCAAGAGAGTCTCTTCGAGATGGTTGATTTTAACGACTGCAATCTCAGCGGTGTAAATGCGCAAAAAGCCCTTTTTTGGAAAGGGACGATGAAACGCTCCGATCTGACCCATATCCATGCACGAGGGGCAAACTTCAAGGGGGCGCATTTGGAACAGAGCAATTTGAGTTTTGCGGATCTTCGTGAGACGAAGAGTTGGAAAGCCAATTTTACCGATGCACTTTTGATAAAAACTGATTTTACGAATGCGGAGCTTGGGGATTCACAATTTATCCAAAACGATCTACGGACAGCAAAATTCAAACAAAGCTTATTATGGCAAACTCATTTTAGTGATGTTGTCATGACAAAAATACAATGTGCTCATGCCAAAAAAGAAGAATCATTGCTGGATTCTAATGTGACATGTCGTTAAGCAACTAAAAATAGTATGAATATCTGGCAATTTGATTTTCCATGGGTGTGGCTGATTGCTCCACCGATCTTGTTCTGTCTGTACCGTTGTAAAATGGTTGCACGGTTGCGAACGTTTCCCCATTTGCACTTTTTTGGTAGTGTGGGAAAGTGGCGCAATCGTGAATGGCTTTTAAAAATTCTTGTACTTCTTTTGATGGTGGGTGCATTGGCGACCCCTGTTGTCATCGATTATGCCGATCCTCGTAATCGTAATGGAATTGATATCGTTCTCTCAATCGATGGGAGCGGGTCGATGAATGCGTCGGGGTTTGATGTGAAGAATGAACGCTTAAGCCGTTTTGAGATTGTTCAGAAAATTGCCAGTGATTTTATCCTCGATCGGCGTGAAGATAATATTGGAGTCGTCCTTTTTGGTGATTTTGCTTTTATCGCAACCCCCGTGACGTATGAAAAAGAGATTATCGCCCAGATGATTGGGTATCTAAGCTATGGGATGGCGGGGCAAAATACGGCTATCGGGGAGGGAATAGCGCAAGGCGTACGTGCTTTGCGAGACTCAAAGGCTAAAAGTAAGGTGATAATTCTCCTCACCGACGGCGAGCACAACAGCGGAACGATCTCCCCCAAAGAGGCGGTCAAAAAAGTTCAACAAAGCGGCATTAAGCTCTATACGATTGGGATAGGAAAAAAAGGGGAGTTTGATAACGCACTTCTCGAACAACTGGCGCACGATGGGGGTGGAAAGTTTTTTATAGCTACCAATGCGATAGAGCTTCAAGCGGTTTATGATGAAATTGATACCCTAGAACGCTCCTCGATTAAAAGCGAAAAGCACACGTTTAAAGAGCACTATTATCAATGGTTACTTGTAGCAGCGTTTGGACTATTACTTATATTGATGTGGAAACGGAGAATTTTATGATCGTAAGCAATCCCGTTTGGCTCATCGCTTTTATCCTTATTCCTCTCTATTTTCTCGTAGCCAAGCGTCAATCGTGGCGAATGGATGTTTCTCAAAAATGGTTGCTCCTCTCTATCGTGCTTATCATCGTAGCCCTTGCCCGTCCCATCATTCCTCAAAAACCGACAACCGTTGAAGAAGTAGGGCAAGACGTGATACTAGCTCTTGATCTCTCCTACTCGATGCGAGGGACGGATGTAGCTCCAAGCCGTTTGGAAGCAGCGAAAAAGATACTTATTGAGACGGTACGAAGTCATCCTCATGATCGCTTTGGGGTGATCGGATTTACAACCAGTGCTATCGTCCTCTCTCCTCTCACGAAAGATACCCAGCTTTTGGAACATCTCTTCGGGGCATTGGATGAGACGCAGATTATGACCAAAGGGACAAGCGTGATGGGTGCGTTGGAACTCTCTCGGCAAATGTCACAAGCACACCATCCTCTCGTAATTCTCCTTACCGACGGAGGGGATGAGGTTTCGTACACAAAAGAAGCGCAGTTCGCTATCGATAATAATCTACGGGTGAATATCGTGATGTTAGCTTCACGCAATGGAAGCACGTTACTCATTGAGGGGGGGAACACTCTCAAAGATGAGAATGGGCATATCGTCGTAAGTGCGCGTAATGATGCAATCCGTGAAATAGCCAAGGCAACCGAGGGGAAAGTCGTTGAGGATGTGGGGGGATTACGGGATGTAATCAATAAATCGCGCATCGATGATTTTTCAGGAAACGGCAGTGTGAGTGATAATAAAGAACTTTTTCTCTACCCTTTGAGTCTAGCGTTGATCGCATTTGTGTTGGCAATGACGACGTTGGGGGAATCAATTTCTCGAAAAATTATGGTTGTTTTAGCCTTTATCGGACTTTCGGCGAATGCGGGGGTATTGGATTTTACCTATTTGTATTTGGCATCGAACCATTATCACCAAAAAAATTATGAAGACTCGGCGCATTGGTATGGACGCTTAGAGAGTAAAGAGGCCCATTATAATAGGGGAAATGCCCTCTATAAAGGGGGAAAATACCAAGATGCGCTGATGCAATACCAACAGAGTAAATCCAATAATCCTCTTTTTAAATCGCAACTTTATTATAATATGGGCAATTGCTTCGTCCGTCTTGGTCAATTCCAAAATGCCCGTAATACTTTTTTGAAATCATTGACACTGCACTATACGAAAGAGGCGGATGAGAATCTTCGTTTTATTGCGCAGGTGAAAGAGAAAAAATCGTTGAATGTGCGCAAAGAAAAAAAAGATAAATTCTCAAAAGATGAGAATGCCCCCACGGGTGAGAAAAAAGAGGCGAAACAAGGGGGGGGCAGTAATATGAAAAGTGATATGGCTTCAGGCGGAGGGGGAGATGAGGGGAAAAAAGTTGAAAGCGATCCGCGCCTCTCAATGTCTCAGGGAAAAGCCAAACTCAGTTCCCGTCAATATGAGCTAATCAATGCGAGGAGTGTCCATGAAACGAAACCTTGGTAAAATAGTATTTTTATGGTTTATTAATACCACATTGGCGTCGGGAACCACCTATCAATGGAGTCTCCTTGAGCAGCCAACATCATTACGTGTCAATCAAAGTGGTATGGTGCGCTATGCGTGTACGTACGATGGGAGTGCCTCGGAGTATTCGATTAAAATGCACTTCGTGGAGAATGGTAGCTACACTGCGTCGATTCTTTCACAAGAGGATAAAATCATTCATGGAAAGCGGATACAAACCGTTAATGTCCTCATTACCCCAAAAGTAGCAGGAGATTTTGACCTCAAGGCAAATGCCATCGTCAGTTTTACCTCTTTGGGTGCTGTTGAGAATACGGTATTGGGGCGTGATAATGTCGGGAAAAATGATGTTGTCGAAACCAAAGTTGCTCTACCTAGTGTGAAAATACATGCAGATGAAAACAGCATGACATTGACGGGAAAGATGAGCCTTGAAGCGCACGTCGATCAACCAAGTGTTCGGGGATATGAACCACTGCATCTTACGATTAGGGTTAAAGGCTCTGGAAATTTGGATCAATTTATCCCGTATGAACTGAACATCAGCGGTGTAAAAGTTTTCGCCGAATTACCCCAAAAGTTGATCTCTCCCTCTTCTGTAGGGTACGAGGGGGAAATTGTCCAAGAGTTTGCCCTTGTCGCACGGGAGTCGTATACGATCCCCCCCTTTTCATTGAGCTTTTTTGATACGGACAAAAAACAAGTTGTGACGCTTCAAACCAAACAAATTGCCGTTGAAGTGGGTGAGTCTTATGACCCATCATCACTCCTTGATACGCCAAAAGTCGGTGATACTACTGTCTTGAAACAGTATGGAATTTATGTGGTATTAGTCGTTTTTGGGATTCTTTTGGGAGAGATGGCGAGGAGACTATGGAAACACCGACCGAGACGAAAGATAAAGTACTTTTGGGATGAAGCTAAAAGTTCTAAAGAGTTGATTTTGCTGTTGGCTCTTTCGGGGGATAAGCGTTTTGATGAGGTGATTCAAGGATTGGAAGAGGGGACGATGAGTTTAGGGGAAGGGAAGAGGAGGTTAGAAGAAGTATAATTCGTATTTAAGATTTAAAGGCATAATATGAAAAATATATTTCTTATTTTAGGATAGATTTTGACTTTAGAATAATTGGGTAAAGAGATAAAGCTTCTACCGTTAGAGGAGTTGCAAAATGGGAGATAATCTCAAAGCCTGTATTAAGTAAGATAGGAGATCATAATGCCAAAAACTAAACATTTACAAAACATCACCGATTACAAAGAGTTTATCTATACGGTAAAATCAAAAATTAAATCCGCTCAAATTAAAGCGCACGTCCAAGTGAATGAGACGATGTTGAGACTGTATTGGGATATAGCTGAGATGATTGTAGAGAAGCAAAAATACTCCTCGTGGGGGGATGGTTTCATAGTTACAATGAGTAAAGATTTAAAAGCAGAATTTCCGAATATGCAGGGATTTTCTCAAAGAAATATTGAACTGATGCGACAGTGGTATTTGTTTTGGTCAAATGAAATATCAATTGCGAAACAAGCTGTTACGGAAATAGAAAATGAAAAAAGCCAACAAGCTGTTGAGCAAATTTTTCAAATTCCATGGGGACATAACCTTGTAATAATACGAAAATCCAAAAGTCGTGACGAAGCTCTGTTTTTCCTGCGACAGACGATACAAAATAACTATTCCAGAGCGGTTTTAATCCATGAGATCGAAAGCGGACTTTATAAACGTCACGGTAAAGCGATCACTAATTTTGAGACAAAACTTCCCGATATTCACTCCGATTTGGCGATACAGACCCTCAAAGATCCCTATAATTTTGATTTTTTAGATCTACGTACTCGGCACGATGAAAAAGAGTTAGAAGATGCTCTGATGGAGAATATGACCAAATTTTTGTTGGAGTTGGGTCAGGGATTCTCATTCGTCGGACGGCAATATAAGTTAAATGTCGGCGGTAGTGAGTTTAAAATTGATTTGCTTTTTTATCATGTGAAGCTTTACTGTTATGTGGTAGTGGAACTCAAAGTAAGCGATTTTAAACCTGAATTTGCGGGAAAACTCAATTTTTACGTTTCTGCTGTAGATGGCGAGATCAAAAATGAGCGGGATAATCCCACTATTGGAATCTTGATTTGCAAATCTAAAAACGACACCGTGGTAGAATATGCGCTCAAAGATATAAACAAACCCATAGGGGTTAGCGAGTATCAGCTTACTAATATATTGCCTGAAAATTTAAAATCATCTCTCCCTGCTATCGAAGAGATAGAAGCGGAGTTGGGGATAGTCGATGTGTAAAAACAATAAGTTCAAACAAGAGGAAAAACAATGATAGATATAATTAACCAAATACGCACCGAAATCGCAAAAGTCGTCGTTGGACAGGAAAAAATGATCGACGGCTTACTGATCGGATTATTGTGCGACGGGCATATTTTGATCGAGGGGATTCCGGGACTGGCGAAAACGACGACGGTAAAAGCTCTCTCGCAAACGTTGGGATTAGGATTTAAACGGGTGCAGTTTACCCCTGATTTATTGCCGAGTGATATTTTGGGCTCTGAAGTCTATGATCCGAAAAATAATGGATTTAAGATCAAGAAAGGGCCGATTTTTACGAACTTGCTTCTTGCCGATGAGATCAACCGTGCCCCTGCTAAAGTGCAATCGGCGTTATTGGAAGTGATGCAAGAGCACCAAGTGACATTGGGGGATGAAAGTTTTAAACTCCAGCGTCCCTTCTTGGTATTGGCAACGCAAAATCCAATCGAAAATGAGGGGGTTTATCCACTTCCTGAAGCGCAATTGGATCGTTTTATGATGAAACTTCGAGTCGGATACAACACAGCAGAAGAGGAACTTTCTATTGCCCGTCGTATCGCTAGTGGCACCTCGGAAGAGATACACGCCGTTATTGATAGGGAGATGTTGGAAAAGCTCAAAGAGCGGGTGAAGGGTATCCATATTGATGAGGAGGTGGAGCGATATATTATCGCACTAGTACAAGCGACGCGCCACCCTGAGCAGGTTGGACTGAATGACCTAAAAAAATACATCCAATTCGGAGCAAGTCCTCGTGTCAGTATAGATTTGTTCAAAGCGTGTAAAGCAGTGGCGTTTTTACGTGGACGTGAATTTGTAACCCCAAGTGACATAATGAGTATCCTCAAAGACATTATGCGTCACCGTATCGTTTTGAGCTATGAAGCGGAGGCGGAGAATATTGATGTGGATACACTCATTGAGCAGATAGTTAAAGCGGTTCCGGTACCGTAGTATGAAAACCTCCCGTGAAATCCTTATCCGTGCCCGTCGTCAAATCGTAGGGGATCGTATCGGTAATAACCCTTCGATGTTTCGGGGGGAGGGGTATGATTTTATTGAACTTCGAGAATACATCAGCGGTGATGATACGCGCCATATTGATTGGAACATCACAGCAAAAATGCAACGCCCCTATGTCAAAGTGTTTCGAGAAGAACGGGAACTCTCCATCGTCACAGTGGCGATGTTGGGGGGTGCCCTTCATTTCGGACAAGATCGGTTTAAAATCGAGAGCGTGGCGGAAGCAGTGGCGTTAGTGGGGTATTCGGCGATTGGGAATGGGGATTTGTTGTCCCATTATAATTTTCGTGAGGATTTGGTTGATGAGATGCGCGGATCGAAAAAACGGTTTGCGGTGGCGGTGAGTGTCGAGAGTGTCATGAGAGCAGAGCTTATAGGGCATAAAGCCGATTATAATGCGATGGCGGCGACACTTGCAAAGCGATTAAAACGTAAATCACTGATCGTCCTTATCGGCGATTTTTTTGAGATTCCCCAATTGCGGTTATTGGCAAAAAAACACGAAGTGGTGGCGATTGTCGTGCGAGATCGGCTAGAAGAAAATCCTGAAGCGATGGGATTTAGTGCGTTGAGCGATCCTGAAAGCGGTGCGATAATTGAAGGGGATTTTAACGCTTCAAGTGTGAAAAAATACGCTCAAAAAGTACGGGAGCATGATGTGGCGTTGTTCGATAGTTTTCGTA